>CAKVBE010000019.1 GCA_934725005.1 uncultured Rickettsiales bacterium
ATTCTCCAATCTTGTTTATCTATATATTCGCCAACTGTATTAGTTGAACTGACTTTTGTATCTCTTTTTCTGTTTTTATCTATAACAGATTTTAGAAATTCCTCAAGAACTTTTCCAAGCTTTTGTTCAATAAGAGTATCTTTTATTGCTTCTTCTTGGTTATTTAAATATTTTTCCTCATTCTCCAATATTTTTTTCTCTAACTCATCATAAAATTTTGATATTGAACCTTCGTTAGATTTTCTAAATGCAGTTGATAGAATATTTTTTAAATTAGATGCTATAAAAATTTTTCTTAAATGCATAAACTATTTTTAGATTTTGTAAATTACACGTGAAGTTAAATCAATATATTGTGTTTTCAATCAAAAAAACTACTACATTTAGTATTTTTTTATATTGACAACATTTAAATACTGTTTTTTCTGTACGGAAGAGTATTAATTTTTTTATATCAAATAAATCCACAAAACATTAAAATTTTCTTTTACACAGATTAGTCTATGAAATAATTTACTTTCAATTTTTCGTCAATCCTCGTTAAATATTATCTATAGAATCTAGTGTTAAATACTCCAAGTTTAATTTTTATATGTATTATTGAAAATAATTATTCCATTATTATGATTAAAAAGTATTAAATTATAAAATTATAGAAGATAGTATGGTTGATAATTTTAAAGATTTCAAAAGCAAGAATGAATTAAACAATGAAGGAATTCTAAAAGAAAAATTATTTGAGTTTTTCAAAGATTCAAAAATTACAGTTGAAGATACATTAAGTAGAAAAGGAAGAAATCCAAATGAAAGATTAAGTGAAGGTAATATAAAGCAATGTACAATTAATGAATATTTGTCAAAATATGAGGATTTACTAACCTTTAACAGCGGCACCATTGACGCAAAAAATATTATTACAGAATTATTTTTAGAAAAAATAATAGGATTAGTTGAAGACAAAACAAGAGGAAATAACTCTAAAATTTATTACAAATATGAAATAAAAAACTTTGACGACTTAAAGTATGAATTATATGAAATTTTTGACAAAGAAACAAATAAAAAATTAATAATTAGTTCCCCATTATGTAAAAATGGACATTTTTGTATTAAATTAGAAAAACCAAAGGACAATAACGCAAGAGAAACGACAGAAAATAAAATCTTTATCGATAAAGAAAAAGGCGGTTATGCTGTTTTTAGACAATTGGGATACTTATTATCAACCATTAAATTCAATTATGAACTTGATTCACTGTCTTTTGAAAACAGTTATTTGAAAATCTTTAATAAAGAAGAATATAATGAAAACAATAAGAAATACATTAATATTAAAAATACTTTTAAAACAATATTACTTGCTATAGATAACAATAAAAGAAGTAATAAATTTGAAAATGCTAAAGATTTTATAAGTATTTTACTTGATAGAAATTCCTCCAAAAAGAAAGAATCCATTAAGCATATCGTTACTAACAATAAACCAGATATTATTGATGAAATAAATGATTTTTTTAATTTTATTCAACAGGATTACAAAGATAATAATGACTTTATTCAGTTTTTCGAACAATATATAGAAAACTTACTAGATTTTGTTTTATATTACAGAAATTTGTTGTCTAAAGAAAATGAAAATATCGAAAAAAATTTTAAAAAAAACGGCTTAAAATACGATTTAATAAGTAATTCACCAGTTAAAAGATATTTTACATACAGCAAACAAGTAAAACACAGAAAACAGATCTTTGATGATGACGATCAAACAATTAGCATTGGTAATTTAACGGGAAAACAGTATGAATTAAACCAACTACCACTTTTTTTAATTACAGAGCTTAGTAAATATATAGATTGTTGGGAATACAAAAATACAAATGATAACATCAATATTATTGATCATATTAACGATATATTTAAAAGTTTTATTGACTGTTTAGTTGACAAGTACACAGGCATACTTGAAAACAAAGACTTATCAGCAACAAAAAATGAAGTTAAATTTCTTATTAATACAGCCATATTATTAATCAATGATGTAAAAAATATAAAAGAAAGTAAATTTAAACTTTTTGGTATAAATTATAAAAATTGTGGAACAAGTGTATGTGAGAATATAAACAAGAATATAGAAACTCTAAAAAACATATGTAATCTAATAGATGATATAGTGATCAATAAAAAAGTGTTAGATATTTCTGATAAAGATGATAATAATAATGAATATGCTATTAAATTACAAAAAGCAGCTTTCAATCTAACGTATAATTTTTATATAAAAGAGGCAACATCAAAAGAAATTAAACATAACGCTGCAGCCATTAAAATCTTCATAAAAAATAACGAATTATTTAAATCGATAGAAATAAAAGAAGAATTAACTTATGAAGAATTGATTAACTTTTCACATATTACAAAAAATTTACTAAGTAATATTATAAGATATTTACCAAATGTAAAAAAAGGAAGTAATACTGAACACAATTTTAAAGAATTTATAGCTTACAATGTAAATAAAATCAACAAACAAGAGATGATTGAATTGTTACAGAATAAACTGATCAAGCCAAGCAAACTTTTTAAATACTGTGACAATGATGATCAAAATAAAATCATAGTAGAAAAATTCTTCATTAATGGTAATGCTGGTTTTATAGATAATCATGACGTATTATATGATATGCTTAAAAACTTTGATAATTCAAAGAATCTTAAAGACTCACTTAAACTTTACAAAATTGGTGACTTCAACGTTAAATCTGTAAAAAATGAAGAGACAGGTTTTTACAAATACAATATTGAATACAAAAACAAAGACATGTATAACGATACTAAAGTTTATGATTATTTAATCAAAAGAGTTTTAGGCGATAAAAAATATATGGATGATTTGTTTGACATCCATATGCAAAAAGAATCTGGCATTTCTAGTGGATTCGGGCCAGATTGTGGTTCAACAGAAAAAACAGATATAACCAAAACAGAAATAATTGACAACAATAGCAATAAATCACAAAATGATAATAATTCAATTAAGTTTCTAAAGGATTATAAAAAAAAATCTAATAAAAACATTGCAACAAGCAGTTTGAGCTATTTATTTGAAAATAATCTCAAAAATAATAATGAACAAGAAGAGATCATAAAACAAGCTATCAAAAAGAAATATGAATTTAAAGATAATAAAAATGTAAATTTTGATCTAATTCAAGACACAATTATCGAGAATATTAATTTTAGTGATTTACCTGAAGAGTTTTTGAATAAAGAAAATTACAGTAAAAAAATCATCGTAGAAAATAATATATCCCCAGATAATGAATGGGAAACATTGAAACTTAAAGAATATCCAGAAATTAAGATAAAAATAAGCAAAACAAAATTTAACAACAATGATAATGAATTATTTAACGTCGTAGAAATTATAGAAAATTTAAGGAATGAATATGATTTCATTAAGGCAATCTCAAGTAAATATATTGTTGAATTTTTTGACTCAAAAATGAATAAAAAGCTAGATCTTTTTTCAGAGGAAACTTACAAAGACGATAGATATGTAGATTTTTTATTTAATAAATTAGAAATAGAACCAAGTACAATAAAGTCAGTTTATGGAATTGACGCAGAAAAACAGATCAAAAAGTCAATAACGGAAAGTAATGAAAATACTTACAAGAGTTTAGTAGAAGCCAATAACAGTATGAACATAAATAAAAATGTACACGCAATTAATTAATTTTAATTAATAATGGTGCAACCCAAACTTTGACTCCGAATTTATTTATTTTATTAGAAATAATAATCAATAAATTCACAGAACATAGTTTGGGTCAATGAGAATACACATTTAATTCATCATTTACTTAATGTAATTTTTCTGATTCTAAAGCGAAACATAAATAATTTCCAAACGTATAATTAATCAGAATATAATTTTTTAAAAACACAAAAAAACCACCCATCTGGGTGGTAAAAACTAAAGTTTTCTTCTTTTTTTCTTACTTCTAGAAATACTTTCTTCTTCTTTCCTCTTTCTCTTGACAGAAGGTTTTTCATACTCCTTCCTCATTCTTGCTTCTTTAATCAAACCTTCTCTCTGAACTTTTTTTCTAAAAGCTCTTATATTAAAATCCAGTTTTGACTGGTCAGATACAACTACAGCTACCATTTAATCTTACCGCCTTTATAATTCTGTTAAACATTAATTATTGCCAGAAGTTTGAGCAGCATCAACAATTTTTTTCTTAATTCTAGCTGATTTACCACTTAAATTTCTCAAATAATAGAGTTTTCCTCTTCTAACAACACCTTTACTTAATAATTCAATTTTTTCAACTAAAGGTGAATGTAAAAGAAACTTTCTATCAACACCAACACCGTGACTAATTTTTCTAACAGTAAAACTAGTATCGAAGTTATCTTTACTCTTACTTTTAGCTATAACAACACCTTCAAAATTTTGAATTCTTGTTGTAGTACCTTCAGTAATTCTATAGCTAACATTAACAGTGTCACCAGCCTTAAAATCAAAAAACTTTGAATCACCAGCTAAATTTTGAACCTGTTTCTTATTAAAATTTTCTAATATGTTCATGATAACCTCCTTCTTATTTTTCTACAAATTCAATAAGAGCCATAGGAGCATTATCTCCATATCTAAAACCACATTTCAAAATCCTAGTATATCCACCTTTTCTCTCGGAAAAGCTAGCTGAAATTTCGAATAATTTCGCAACAGTATCTTTATCTCTCAAAACTGATAAAGCTGTTCTTCTAGTACTTAAATCATTTACTTTACATAATGTAATCAATTTTTCTACAAAAGGGCTCAATTCTTTTGCCTTTGGTAAAGTAGTTTTAATTCTATTATTCTTAATTAAAGCTATAGCCAAATTCATCAACAAGGCCTTTCTGTGAGCACTAGTTCTATTTAATTTTCTACCTTGAATACCGTGTCTCATTATAATTACCTTTAAAATTTAGTTAAAAATCCGTCGTTTTTTTATCTTGTTTTGATTCTAAAAAAACACCATTACTAATATTTTTTCTCTTAGACAGTTCCTTTGCTAATTCGCTATCTATACCATCTAGATTCATACCAAAACTCAAACCCATTGACCTTAAGTTATCCTTAAGTTCATTCAAAGACTTTCTACCAAAATTAGTTAACTTCAACATCTCTGCTTCAGTTTTTCTAACCAAATCAGCTATGTATAAAATATTTTCATTTACTAAGCAATTGTAAGCACGAACTGACAGTTCCATCTCATCAACTCTTTTCAACAAATTCTCATTAAATCCAAGCTTTGCACCATCACTATCACAACTAGCTGAAGTATCATTATTCATATCGAAGTTAATAAATGGTGACAACTGCTCTTGCAAAATTTTTGCTGCTAAACCAATAGCATCATCAGGAGTTATTGAACCATTAGTTTCAACTTCCAAAATGAGCTTATCGTAATCAGTCTTTTGTCCTATTCTAGCATTTTCCACAGAATAAGCCACCTTTTTAACAGGATTAAATAATGCATCAAGATTTATACAAGTAAAGTCTTTACTATTAGGTTTTTCATCAGAAGACAAGGAATAACCAACACCAAATTCAACATTCATTTCCATGTCAAATTCAATATTATCATCTTCTACATGACACATTACCAAGTCTGGATTTAATATTCTAACATCATTTTCTAGTTCAATATCACGAGCGTACAAAACACCTTTTTTATTGGATTTTAACCTAATTGTAGCAGGTGATGGAGTAGTTTTATCTATTATCAAAGATTTAACATTCATGATAATATCAGCTACATCCTCTCTAATACCGTTTATTAAGTCAAATTCATGTAAAACACCATTGATCTTTATAGATGTTACAGCGAATCCTCTAATAGATGATAGTAAAACTCTTCTCAATGAATTTCCAAGAGTATTACCAAATCCTCTTTCCAATGGTTCAACAACAACTCTTGCTGAAGTCTTAGAATCATCTAAATACTCAACATTGACAATAGAAGGATTTATCAACTCTTTCCAATTTTTCTGTAAAACAGTCATTTTGCCCCGTTTTTCATCTTAACAATAAACAAATAATTATCTTCTTCTTCTTTTTGGAGGTCTACAACCATTGTGTGGATAATATGTATTATCAACAATGGAAAGAACTATTATTCCACTATTTTGGAGTGCTCTCAATGCAGATTCTCTACCAACACCGGGACCCCTAACAGCTACAGTGGCGGTTTGCAAACCATATTCTTTTGCCTTTTCTATAGCATCAGACGAAGTAACTTGTGCCGCATATGGAGTTGATTTCTTGGAACCCTTAAATCCCATCTTACCAGATGAAGACCAAGCAATAACACTACCTTGTGTATCTGAAACTGATACAATTGTATTGTTAAAAGTAGCAAGTATACTTATATGACCATTAACAATGTTTCTCTTCTTCTTGCTAGCTGTCTTTTTATTATTTAATGCTTTTACCATAAATATTTACCATTTTTTTACTTCTTAGAAGC
Source organism: uncultured Rickettsiales bacterium (assembly GCA_934725005.1). Next base: position 6,525 of record CAKVBE010000019.1, read on the forward strand.
AGCTATTGCTATTCTTTTGCCACCTCTTCTAGTTCTAGCATTTGTATGAGTTCTTTGTCCTCTTACAGGTAACTTCTTAACATGTCTGATACCTCTGTAGCAACTCAAACTAATCAATCTCTTTATACTAGACTGTACTTTTCTTCTCAAATCACCTTCAACCAAACCTACAACGCCTGAACCTTCGTAATCCTCGGAAGCTTGTTTAGAAATCAAATCTCTAACTTTATTCAAAACTTCTTCACTAATTTCAGAAGTTCTTAGCTGCTTATTAATGTTCAATTCATTGCAGATATTTTCAGCTCTGCTCCTACCTATACCATAGACATAAGTCAATGCAATAACAAATCTCTTGTTATTTGGTATATTTACACCAGCTATTCTAGCCAAAACTACACCTCTTAATTGTTAATCAATACTACTTAATTAAACTTGATTTAATGTTTGCATGTATATTTTCTACTGAGTCTACACCATTTATAAAATAAATCAAGTTTTTTTTATCATAAAAATCTACTATAGATTTAGACATATTCCTATATATATCCAACCTTTTTTTTATAGATTCAACATCGCTATCGTCTTCTCTTACGAAAAACTCATTTGACCCACATCTATCACAAACATTCTCAACTTTTGTATTCTCGTAAAATCTATTATAAATAGCTCCACACTTTTTACAGTTATATCTACCGGTTATTCTCTTCAATAAAACATCAAAAGGAACATCTAATACAACTATAACAAGTTCTTTATCATTTATACCAGAAATATTCTTACTGAGCCAAACAGCCTGTTCAAAATTTCTAGGAAAACCATCAAGAATAAAACCATTCTTGCAATCTTCTTTTTTTAATCTTCGCAACAAAATATCAAACATAAGTTCGTTTGATACTAGTGAACCATTTTCAATCGAATCTTTCACTAAATTGCTATTCTCGCCATCACTATTAGATATATCCCTTAACATCTTACCCGTAGATATATGCGGTATATTAAAGGCACCGGACAATAGCTCTGACTGAATTCCCTTACCGGATCCAGCTGGACCCAAAATAATAATATTAAACATATTATATCAACTTACTCTTATACGTCTTCTTTTGTTAACATTGCCATATTTATCTGACAAAATGTAAGATTGAACACGTGTAACAATTTCAATAACAGTGCTTACAATTATAAGTAAACTTGTACCACCAATGGTAAGACTTATTGAATATTTCGTAAATAAAACATCAGGTATTATACAAACAACAAACAAATAAAGTGAACCAATTAGTGTCAATCTGCTTAGAACCCTATCAAAAAATTCCTTTGTACTGTTACCTGGTCTCACACCTGGAACAAAGCAACCACCTTTTTTGAGGTTGTCTGACAATTCCTCTGTATTAAACACAATGGTAGAGTAAAAAAAACTAAAAAACACAACACAAATTGAAAATAGTATAATGTATAAAACACCGCCTCTACTCAGCAGGCTTGAGAATTTATTAACAGTTTCATCACTAGCAAAAAATTGCAATAATATCAATGGAAACGTTAAAATCGAGCTAGCAAAAATCGGTGGAATAACACCAGAAACATTTATCTTCATTGGTATATAAGAAACATCTTTCTGATTTGTCAAAAAGCCCCTACTATTAGAGTATTGCATTCTAACATTTCTTACAGCTTTTTCCATATAAACAACAAATATAACCAACGCTATACTCAACAATATCAATAACGTGAAAAATAAATATGAATATTCAGCTTTCTTTGACGCTTCGATAATGTTTGTTATATTCGAAGGTAATTCGGAAACTATACCGGTAAATATTAAAATTGATATACCATTTCCTATACCTTGATGTGTTATTTTATCACCAAGCCAAGTCAATAGCATTGTACTTCCAAGTAAACTAAACACTGTTGTCCACAAAAAAAGTTTAGAATCACTTAAAAAAGCAGACTGTTCTAAGTTAGAAAAAGCAAAATAAACACCAACTGATTGGAAAAATCCAAGAAACAGGGTTAGATATTTAGTATACTGATTTAATTTCCTTCTACCAGCTTCACCCTCTTTTCTTAACTCTTCTAGACCTTTGTATACAGAACCTAATAATTGAATAATAATAGACGCTGTAATATAAGGCATTATATTTAACGCAAAAATACTCATTCTTTGGAATGCACCACCTGAAAACATATTGAGCATACCAAAAACGGAATTATTATTATTGGAAAAAAACTCCTCTATAATCTTTCCATCAATACCAGGCAAAGGAATAAATGTTCCTAACCTGTATATAAACAAAACTAATAGTGTAAAAAGTATTCTTTTCTTTAACTCAGAACTCATCTTAAACCTTTATTTTACATACTTTTTTGCTTCTTCAGATGCTTTATCAGCTTCTATTTTGAAGTCAATATCAATAATACCTTTTCCCATAATAAGTTTTACTTTGTCGCCGGTTTTAATTAAATTTTTCTCAATTAAATCAGCTTTAGTGATATCTTTACTTAAAACACCACTTTTTATAAAATTTATTACGTTATCGGTTGTTAAAACAGCATACTCATTTCTAAATATATTGTTAAAACCCCTCTTAGGTAATCTCATGAATAAAGGACATTGTCCACCTTCAAAACCTTTTATAGCAACACCGCTTCTAGCTTTTTGACCTTTGTGTCCTCTACCGGATGTTTTACCCTTGCCAGAACCAATACCTTTTCCTAATCTCTTGCTATTCTGATTAGCTATTCTTGGCATTTCATTTAATTTCATAACTATACCTACTTTAATTCAACTTTAATTAAATGAGATACTTTTTTTATCATACCATAAACATCAGCAGTACATTTTAAAATTGATTTAGAACCAATACCTTTGAGTCCCAAACCTTTTAAATTTGCTTTTTGTCTATCGTTAGTAGAAATAGCACTTCTTACTTGTTCTACAATAACTTCTTTGTCTTTCATGTCTTCAAAAACCATTAACATCTCCTACTCATTGTTATTGTTTTCAACAGAATCACTAGCTTCTTTCGAGGTTTCATCATTAGTATTTTGTACTACATTACCACCATCTACTAGAATATTTCTTCTTTTAATAATTTCACTAACGTGTCTAGATCTTCTATCAGCAACATTTTTTGGAGAATTTAAGTTCTCTAAAGCATTAAATGTAGCCCTTAAAACATTATAAGGATTATTGCTTCCTATCGATTTGCTAACTATATCTTGAATACCTAAACATTCAAATACAGCTCTCATTGAACCACCAGCAATAATACCAGTTCCCGATGGAGCTGATCTTAAAACAACATGTCCTGAACCAAATTTTCCTTCACAATCATGATGTAAAGTCCTGCTTTCTTTTAAAGAAACCTTGATCATAGATTTTTTTGCTGATTCAACAGCTTTATTTCTAGCATCAACTATTTCTCTAGCTTTTCCACTACCAAAACCTACTCTACCCTTGCCATCGCCAACAACAACTAGAGCAGCAAAAGCAAGTCTTTTACCACCAGTGGTAACTTTTGAAACCTTGTTTATACAAACAAGCTTTTCAATAAAACTGGCAGTATCTTTTTCACCTTTAAACATTGAATTTGCCATTAAACTTACCTTTATTAAAAATTCAAACCATTTTCTCTAGCACCATCAGCTAAAGCTTTTACTCTACCGATATATAAATAAGGACCTTTATTAAAAACAACATCCTTTATGTTATTTTTTAATGCCTTTTCTGCTATACCTTTACCAACCTCTTTGGCAATCTCAAGTCCTGATTTTCCTTCAAAACCTTTTGATGCATCTTTCGTTTTAGAGGAGAAACTAGCCAAAACGTTGCCCTCAATATCAATTATCTGAGCATAAATATTTTTGTTACTCTTGTAAACAGTTAATATAGGTCTCTTGCCAATATTACGTCTATTGATTCTATAAGAGTTTCTTTCTTTCAATGTGTTTTTAAACATAATTTACACCCTTATTTCTTTTTACCTTCTTTTCTAACAACGTACTGACCAACCTTCTTAATACCTTTACCTTTATAAGGTTCGGTCTTTCTCAAAGAAATTATCCTTGAAGCAATATGACCAACTAATTCCTTATCTGAACCTTCGATAATTATAAGGTTTGGTTTACCAATTGTTATTTTAATTCCTTCTGGAATTGCTACTGCTATATCGTGACTGTAACCAATTCCTAATATCAAAAAATTTCCAGAAACATTTGCTCTATAACCAACACCGTTAAACTCTAGTGTATATTTAAAACCGTCTGTTAGGCCAATAACGATATTATGTATATTGTTTCTGTGTAGTCCCCAAAACTTCGAATCTGATTCTTCATTAGCCTTGGAAACTATAATTTCATTGTCTTCAAACTTAACATTAACTTTGTCACCAAAATCATAAGTTTTGGTAACTTGTCCTTTTGTCAATGTTATAACAGTACCATCGATACTTATTTTTATATCGCCAGGCACTTTTATCGGTAACTTACCAATTCTTGACATGTTGTACTCC
>CAKVBE010000020.1 GCA_934725005.1 uncultured Rickettsiales bacterium
GGTTTGGCGATTAAAATTCTAATGTACTTAACCGTTTTTGTATAGTGTTAGGGTGTCACATCAATTGTAACCCTACAGAAAAAATTGGTGAAAAACAGAAAGAAAGTGGATATAAATGTATATATATGGTATAATTACTTAGTTTGAGATAATAGAACTTGAACAACAATTTTCGGTAGAGAAAAGAGGAAACCGCTTGTTTAACTTTGATCAGAAACGAGAAGCATTTGAAAATAAAGTATGGCTCAGTTCACCGACAATGCATGGATCGGAGCTTGAATACATAAAAGAGGCATATGAAACCAACTGGATGTCAACGGTTGGTGCAAATATCAATGAAGTGGAGCGATTAGCCAGTGAAAAGGTAGGATGTAAATATGCAGTCGCCCTGTCAGCAGGAACCGCAGCACTTCATATGGCAGTGAAGCTGGCGGGGATGGATGCGTATGGCATGCCGGACGTGGGACATGGCACATTAGAAGGCAAGAGAGTATTTTGTTCGGATATGACTTTTGATGCAACGGTCAATCCGGTCGTTTATGAAGGTGGAGTTCCGGTATTTATTGATACGGAATATGATACTTGGAACATGGACCCGGTAGCCTTGGAGAAAGCATTTGCGATGTATCCGGAGGTAAAAGTGGTTGTCACAGCGCATCTGTATGGCACACCGGGAAAAGTCGATGAAATCAGGAAAGTATGTGATGAACACGATGCAATACTGATCGAAGATGCGGCGGAATCGCTTGGTGCAACTTATAAAGGCAAACAGACCGGTCAGTTTGGAACGTATAATGCCATCTCATTCAATGGAAATAAGATCATAACCGGTTCCGCAGGAGGAATGCTTCTTACAGATGATGAGGAAGCGGCAAAGAAAGTGCGGAAATGGTCAACACAATCGAGAGAGAATGCACCGTGGTATCAGCATGAGGAATTGGGTTACAATTATCGCATGAGCAATGTGATCGCGGGTGTTGTAAGAGGTCAGTTTCCTTATCTGGAAGAACATATTGCGCAGAAGAAAGCAATCTATGAGCGATATAAGAAAGGATTACAGGGACTTCCGGTACATATGAATCCATATGATGCGACCAACAGCGAGCCGAATTTCTGGTTAAGCTGTATGATCATCGAGCCGGAGGCTCTGTGTAAGCAAGTCCGCGGCGGACTAGAAGCACTCTATATCGGTGAGACAGGAAAGAGTTGTCCGACGGAAATCCTGGATGCGATCGCAAGTATCAATGCGGAAGGACGCCCGATATGGAAACCGATGCACATGCAGCCGATTTATCGCATGAATGCATTTGTTACAAGAGAAGGTAACGGAAGAGCAAAAACTAATGCGTACATCAGTGGGGGATCGCTTGGAAAAGACGGAAAGCCGCTTGATGTGGGAATGGATATTTTTCATCGCGGATTGTGTCTGCCGAGTGATAATAAAATGACAGTGGAGCAGCAGAACCGGATTATAGAAGTGATCAAAGAGTGTTTTGCATAGGCAGGAGATAATAATGCAACATAGACAGGGATTTTATGAAAAATATGTAAAACGACTGATAGATATTGTGTGTTCACTGGTTGTTTTGGTATTATTCTGGTGGTTATATATAATTTTGGCGGTACTGGTTCGGGTAAAACTTGGTTCTCCAGTACTGTTTAAACAACAAAGACCGGGAAAAAATGAAAGAATTTTTAATATGTATAAGTTTCGTACAATGACGGATGCAAGAGATGAAAAAGGAAATTTGTTACCAGATGAGATTCGACTGACAAAGTTTGGAAAAGCACTCAGGGCAACCTCTTTGGATGAATTGCCGGAGATTTTCAATATTCTGAAAGGTGATATGAGCCTCATTGGTCCGAGACCATTATTGGTACAGTATCTGCCAAGATATAATGAAGAACAACATCACAGGCATGATGTAAGACCGGGGCTTACCGGATATGCGCAGGCGCATGGGAGAAATGCGGTGTCATGGGAAGAAAGGTTTGACATGGATGTGTGGTATGTGAATCATATTTCTATGAAGATAGATATTAAAATTATTTTTGATACGATAAAAACAGTGGTAAAAAGGGAAGGAGTTTCGTCGGACACATCTGTAACGATGGAAGATTTTGAAGGGGAAAAATGAAAACACCATATTTTTTGATTTCTGAAGAAAAGTTAAATGCGAATGTGAATGCTTTCAAAACGGCTTTAGAAAATTTGTGGCCAAATTCAATATTAGCATATTCTGTAAAAACAAATTCATTACCATGGTTATTAAAATATTTGAATAAGCAGGGCATTATGGCCGAGGTTGTTTCTGATGAGGAATTTCATTTGGCTTCAAAATGTGGCTATGAAGACGAAAAAATTATCTTTAACGGACCAATTAAGGGATTTGATTTATTAAAGAAAGCATTGTTATCTGGAACATATGTGAATATAGATTCGCAGAATGATTTAGAATGTATTCAAAAAGTAAAACCACAAAATGCTACAATTGGTATTCGTGTGAATGTTGATCTAAGTTTTTTCGAAGAAAGTGATATAGGTTATTCAGAAACGGGATTTAGATTTGGCTTTTCGGTTGGAAATGGACAGTTTCAAAGAGCTCTGGAGGTTATAAAAAAATATGCTCCAAATGCAAAATTAGGACTACATCTTCATTGCAATAGTATTACGCGAAGTGTTGGTGTTTATAAATCAATCGCTAAATTTGCTGCATACTTAATAAAAGAATATTCTCTGGAATTAAATTTCATTGATATTGGTGGAGGATTTTTTGGCGGATGCGAAGGAAAACCATCAGTAGAGGAGTATATTACTGCAATTAAAAATGAATTGTCTGCAATAGTAGATCCACGGAAAACAAAATTAATTTTGGAACCGGGATCTGCAATTATAGGTTCGGTAGTTGATTATCATACTAAGGTTATAGATGTTAAAGATACTGATTATTCAAGAATAATTACAACTGATGGAAGTCGTGTGCATATTGATCCCTTATGGTCAAAAAGTAGGTATTTATATTCCATCAATCAGACTATTTCAACAAATATGATAAAAAAACAGATTGTATGCGGATATACATGTATGGATCATGATCGGATAATGACTTTAGAAAATGAACCGGAATTAAGAGTAGGTGATGAGATTATATATCATCGTGTTGGAGCATATTCCATGACTTTTGGAGGAATGTTTATACGATATTATCCAGAAGTGTATGTAGAAAGAAAATTGCAAAGAGAGTGCGTTCGAAAAACCGGTAGTGTTGAAATGTATATGAATATACATTCATGAGATAAAGAGGAGATAAAATGAACATATTATTTTGTAGCGCTGGAAGAAGATGTGAACTGATAAAAAATTTTAGAAAAACAATGCAAAACAAAGGAAAAATAGTTGCTACGGACATAAGTATAACGGCTCCAGCTATCTATATGGCGGACAAATACTATGTTGTTCCTAAAATTACTGATGAACATTATATTACTACAATATTAAGCATTTGCCGAAAAGAAAAAATAGAGGTGGTTACCACTTTGATTGATCCCGAAATTATGTTGCTTTCAGAGCACAGAAAAGAATTTGAAGCAATTGGAGTTTTAGTGTTAGCACCATATAAAGAAACAGCGGAAATTTGCTTTGATAAATATGAGATGTTCAAATACTTGAAAAAAAATAGAATCAGAACTGTTTTAACATATGGAGATTTTAAAGAATTTGATATGGGATTTGAAAAATGCGAAATTGATTTCCCTGTTTTTGTGAAACCACGCAGAGGTAGCGGTTCGGTGGGGGCTCGTAAAGTTTATAATATGGATGATTTGAAAAAGGCATTGGAGAAGGATACAAGCTTGATTATTCAAGAGTATATGGGGGATGCAGTGGATGTAGATGCTGATATCTATGTGGATACCATTAGTGGACAAGTTGTCTCCATATTTAGTAAAAAAAAGCTGGAGACAAAGATTGGAGGAGCAAGTAAAACAGTATCATTTAAAGATGAAAATCTTAATGCGTTTGTTATAGACGCAATTAAATATTTTGAGTTCAATGGCCCTCTAGATATGGATTTATGGTATCGAGATGGAAAGTATTATTTATCTGAAATTAATCCAAGATTTGGTGGTGGATATTTGCATGCGTATGGGGCAGGTGTAGATTTTGTGAAAATGATAGACAATAATGTTAATGGAATAGAAAATGATTTTAACTTTGGAAACTATGATAACGATATTGTTATGATGATGTATGATAGTGTTGTGATTAGAAAAATAGAAGGCTTAATAGAGAATTGATTTGATATGAAAATATTGATTATATGTAATTGCGCAACGGGACTTGAAACATTTCGTGGAATGCTGATTCAAGAACTAATTAATAAAGGCAATGATGTAAGCACGGCTGTGCCGTGGTCGGATGAAGAAAAAGAGCTTCGTGCCGAAAAAAGACTAAAAAAAAATAATTGTGATTTGAAACATATTTCTATAGATCGCCGAGGAGCGAATCCAATAAGAGACATTAACTTGTTTCTTCAAATAGTGAGGCTTATTAAAGCGTTAAAACCTGATTTGGTTATTACTTATACTATTAAACCAAACATTTATGGCGGTCTTGCTTGTAGGATGCTAAATGTTAAATACGTTGCTAATGTTACTGGATTAGGAACCGCTTTTCAAAAAAAAGGAGTATTGCGTAATATAGTAGTATATATGTATAAAATTGCTTTAAAGAAAGCAAAAGTTGTATTTTTTGAAAATACAGAAAATCGAGATACGTTTGTGGATAATGGAATTATTCAAGAAAAAAAGGCACATGTACTGCCTGGGGCAGGTGTTGATTTAGAACATTACCATTATTTGGAATATCCAAAAGACGAAGATAAGATACGTTTTCTTTTTATTGGAAGAGTAATGAGGGAAAAAGGGGTAGACGAATTATTTGCTGCGATGAGCAAATTAAATAAAGAAGGATATGACTGCGAACTTGATGTACTTGGGGAAATGGAAGAAAATTATGCAGATATTATTGCGCAATATGAACGAGAAGGATGGTTGCATTATAGGGGATATCAAGAAGATGTTCGTTCATATGTGAAAAAATGTCATTGTTTTGTATTACCATCTTGGCATGAAGGAATGGCAAATACTAATTTAGAATGCGCTGCATGCGGTAGACCTGTTATTACGAGTGATATTCATGGATGTTTGGAAGCGGTAGAAGATGGTGTGACAGGATATTTAGTAAAAAAACAAAATTCGGAAGATATTTATGAAGTAATGAAGAGATTTACCTCATTACTTCATAATGAAAGAAAAAATATGGGGGTGGCTGGGCGGAAACGAATGGAAAAGCTTTTTGATAAGAAAGTAGTGGTTGCTAAAACTATTTGTAAAATGTCAATATAGAATAATTATTTTCTCATGTGAATGATAAAGTGGGACACTTCATCTTGACCAAGAACTTTCTGTTAGTCATTTAGTGATTTTTTATATTTGTAGAAATCATGGTACGTATAAATATGGGGAGATAAAACAAATTTACAACTTCTCTTTTTAGTTTATACAGTATGTTGCTGTTTAGTATAAAAATTATGAAGCAAAATGGAGAGAAAACATAGTGGTTTTTATAACTTGTTTGTGCCTTGAGGAAAGCGAAAGGAATAGTAAAAACATGAAAATTTTAACAATTGTAATTCCATCATATAATAGTGAACAATTCATTGAAAAAAATATGAAGACCTTTATAGATGAAAGATTGTCTGAAAAAGTTGAAATTTTATTAATTAATGATGGAAGCAAAGACAATACAGCTCAAAAAGCTTTGGAATACCAAAAAAAATATCCAGGATATATTCGACTTATTAATAAGGAAAATGGAGGTCATGGTTCTGTAATTAATAGAGGAATAATAGAGGCCGCTGGGAGATATTTTAAGGTTGTAGATGCGGATGATTGGGTTGAAACAAATAATCTGGTACGTTTAGTTCAAATACTTGAAAAAAGTCAAGAAGATTTAATTTTAAATCCTTATATAAAAATAGATCAACAAACACGAAAAACGCAAGGTTGCGGAAGTGAACAGAAAATTGATAAAAATGAAACTATTGATTTTCAAGATATTAAAAAAAATTTTTTGTTTATTACACTGCATTCCATAACATATAAAACTGAGATACTGAGAGAACATAAGATTAAATTGACAGAAAACTGTTTTTATGAAGATTTTGAATATGATTTTTATCCAATACCTTATATAAGAACCTGTAAAATTTTGGATTTCCCCGTGTATTGGTATTTAGTGGGGCAGAAAACGCAGAGCGTAAATGCAATAAGTGGCTTAAAAAATATAGAAATGTATATTCGTGTTTTAAATGATTCAATTGATTATTACAATTACATAGTTGAATATGCTGATGTAGTTACAAAAAGTTATATGGAGAAATTTCTTTGTAATTACATAAGATCAATGTATAATATATTTCTCCGCAATGGTAAGGTTAATAATATTTTGCAAAAAATGTTAAAGGCGGATAAAGAATTAAAAAATAAGTCTATATATTTTTATAAATTAGTAGAAGAACAAAATATGTATATTAGATTATTACGTACCCAAAATAATTTTGTGTTTAAAATTATTTCTATTGCCTTTAGATTATATAAGCGAAAGGAAGTTAATTGATTGATAATTAAAAATATTTTACCTAAGATAAGGAATTATGTATGATTGATTTTATAAGTTTGATTTTATATTTGTTTATAGCATTTATCTCTACAGCTTTTTTTAGTGCATGTAAATCAAAAAATCAATGGATGAGATATATAGGTATAAGTTTGAGCATATTAATTCCATCAATTTTTGCAGGTATAAGATATAATGTTGGAACAGATTATCAAAACTACTGGTGGACTTTTGAACAACTTGATCATGTTAGTTTTGAGTGGATACTTACGGATTCTAGTCATTTTAATATGGACAGAGGATTCTTGATTGTTAGTAAGATATTTCGTTTGGGTTTTAACAGTAAATGTGTATTTGCTATTTGGGGGGCAATAATTCTTACCATATTTGTTCTTACTATATATAATCAGTACAGAGAATATGACATAACTTTGATGTATCTTACATTTGTTTTGATGTATTATTACTCAAGCTTTAACATTCTTAGACAAATTCTTGCATTGGTTATAGTGTTTTATTCGCTAAAGTATGTGCGTTCTAATCAATTAATTAAATATTTAATTTTAGTATTAATAGCAACAACATTTCATTTTTCTGCTTTGCTAGTTTTGCCAATTTGGTTTTTATGGGATCATAAACTAAATAAAAGCATTAATCTTGTGAAAAAATGGATGATTTGTTTGGCTGCAATAATTGCTGTTGGAATGTGGCAAAGTATATTGAAATTATTGGCTAATTTTAATATATCAGTCATTCTAAAATATACAGGCTATTTTGAAAAAAATAATCATATGAATATGTCCTTTTTGATCAAAGTGGTATTAACATTATTTTTTATCATATTGCAGACCAGATTTCAAAATAAAGATGATAAATTAGTTTTTTTAACTTCACTTTTTATACTAGGTACAATCATTGAGTATACTGGATATTATTCTTCATTTGTAAAAAGATGCTCTATTTATTATGCTGTAAGTGAAATTGTTCTTTTTAGTGAGGTACCATTGTTTTTTACAAAATATTCAAAACAATTATGTAGATTTTTGGTAGTACTGTTTATAGTTTTGTACTTTGCATTAAGTTCATTTGTTTTAAAGCAAGGGGAGTTAATACCTTTTCGAATTTTCTGATTAAGGAGTAAGCCTACATGAAAAAGTATCATAGAGGATTGGTAAGCGTAATAATTACAACTCACAACCGAAAAGAAATGCTAGTAAAAGCAATAGAAAGTGTTCTTGGTCAGACTTATAAAAAGTTAGAGTGTATTGTGGTTGATGACGCATCTACTGATGGAACGCGGGAGCATATTACTGAATATATCAATAATAAGCGGATTTTGTATTATTATATATCAGAAAATGAATCGAGAGGAGGAAACTATGCGAGAAATGTAGGATTAGAAAATGCTAGTGGGGATGTTGTTGCGTTTTTAGATGATGATGATGAATGGCTGTCAACCAAAATTGAAAAACAATTATTTAAATTAAGTGAAGAAAATCAATTTGTATATTGTGGAAGAATTTTTGGAACGGGTATTGAATTTTATAAGCTATATGAAGAAGATATTAAAAATTGTAAATATAAGGAAGGGGACCTATCAAAAGAAGTTTTAGTACATGTTATAGGGGTTACAAGTACGATAATGGTGAAACATCAATTGATAGATAAAGTTGGAAAATTTGACGAAAATTTGAAAGCTTGGCAAGAATATGACTTATGTATTAGATTGTTGCAAAATACAAAAGCTGCAATAGTGAGAGAGGATCTTGTATTATATCGTATGCAAATAGATGATAAAAGTAGAAATACTAATAATATAGATAAATGGATTGAGAGTACACAACTAATAGAAAAAAAATATAAAGAGTTATTTAAACAACTAGGACTAATGGATTGTTTGCGGCGTAAATTGTATAAATGCATTGATGGATATAATAGGGCTAAGAATGCAAATAATGTTTTTTTAAAACGGAAATATTGGTTTTCAATTGTTTTAAATCCAGCAGTCGTGATGATTGCTGTAATAAAGAAATTATGTCCTAATGGTGGACTTTAAAGTAGTGGTTTTAGAAAGTGATTTACAGTATGTCGAATTTGAAAACAAATTTTATTTATAATTCTTTGTACCAATTGTTAATTATGTTTATTCCGTTACTTACAACGCCATATTTATCACGAGTATTGGGTTCTGGAGGTGTGGGAATTTATTCATATAATTTTTCTGTTGCAAATTATTTTATTCTTTTTATTATGTTAGGATTAAATAATTATGGAAATAGGGAAATTGCTAAGGCAAAAGATGATAAAAATAAATTGGCAAGTTCGTTTTGGAATATATATTTCATGCAATTTTTTTGTGGAGTCGTAATTAATATAATATATATTATATATTGCTTTACTGTTGCGAAAAATAAAAGTATTGCTTTGATAATGGAAATTTATGTGTTATCTGGAATATTAGATATAAATTGGTTCTTTTTTGGTATAGAAAAATTTAAATTGACAGTTATAAGAAATACAGTAATTAAGATTTTGGTAACATGTCTTATTTTTGTTTTTGTGAAGACTAATCAGGATGTATGGAAGTATTGCTTAATTATGTCATTTGGAATTTTAATAAGTCAAATTGTTATGTGGCGTTACTTAAAGCATGAAATCTGTTATGTTAAACCAACGTGGAAAGATGTGAAACGACATATTGTTCCAAATCTTTTTTTGTTTTTAACAGTTTTAGCAATAAGTCTATATAAAATTATGGACAAGATAATGTTGGGCATATTATCTTTTGACAGTCAGGTGGGATATTATGAATTATCAGAAAAGATTATAGCAATTCCAACAGCGTTGATTACATCACTTGGAACAGTGATGTTGCCAAGAATGAGCAATTTAGTTGCTAAAAAAGAAAATGAAAGTAGTTTGTTAAATAAAAGCATTATTTTAGCAATGTTCTTATCATCTTCAATGTGCTTTGGCATCATGTCTGTTGCGAAAGAATTTGTTCCCTTATTTTATGGAAAGGGATACCAAACATGTATATATTTGTATTTAATATTATTACCTAGTTGTGTTTTTTTGGCGTTTGCAAATGTGATAAGAACACAGTTTCTATTACCACATCAAATGGATAAAACATATGTTGTATCAACTTTTTTAGGCGCTGGGATTAATGTGTTTGCCAATTTACTATTTATTCCAAAGTGTGGAGCTATTGGAGCTGGAATTGGCACTTTGTTGGCCGAAATGACGGTTTGTTTGTATCAAAGTATAGCAGTAGCTCGCAATATTCCTATCTTAGGGTATGTAAAAGAAACAATTCCTTTTATAATTGCTGGAATTGGTATGTTTTTTATATTGTATCCTTTAAATATGTCATCTAATTTGTTTTTGGGAATTGTATATAAAGTTGTTTTGGGGATTGGTTTATATTTTATTTTTTTGACAATTGGGTTGGTGTTATTTAATCATACAATGTTAAAAAGGATTATAGATGCAATAAAAAATAAAATTTAATCTAATCATTGAAATGTTTGCGAGAATATATATAATATGCTTTAATGGGTTAGATATCTGTTTGTATTTTTGTGTAGAGGAAAAGTTTTGTTTATGAAAGAAAAGTTGAGGGATTCTCGGGTTACTATTTACCATATATTTTTGTACATTGAAAAATTAAGATTTCTTAAATCGACTTGGACACGTTTCTTGACTGCATAGAGTATTTGATGCGTAAATAGAGATAATAGTATGGAACATATGTTGTGAAACAGGCTTTTTATGGCTTGCACAGCGGCATTAAAGATGATAAGATGATATTAGAGATTTTTAATCTATGATAGGGGAAAGTCAATGGGCGAGAAAAATAGAATATTTGGTTTTAATCTGAAGTATTATCTTTGGGAAAAGAAGATTGCCAGTTCGGATTTTGCAGAAAATTTGGGGTATTCAATTGTTGATTTGTGGCGAATTGAGGACGCCCAGATTATATTGGATCGAAGAGAACGAGAAGAGATTGCGAATGCATTGGATGTTTCGTTGGATGATATGTACAAAGAAAAATCGGAACATGATTATGAATTAGCTCAGTGTTTTGAATGTAGAGGACATTTTGAGAATGAGAATAATAAAAAGAAAATATTAGATTTGTTTGACACATACTGTGATATACAGGAGATGTTGACAGATTCAAGAGTGTGACCATCTGAAAAGGATGGTCTTTTTCCTATATGGGGGAGATGATGTGATGGTAGAACAAATTCAAAAGTTTATAGAAGAAAAACGGGATGAAGGAAAGATTATTAATTCAATCATAAGGGATGATGTATTTAGTATTTTGGAGAAAGAATGTACGGTTTTATAC
>CAKVBE010000021.1 GCA_934725005.1 uncultured Rickettsiales bacterium
TTTATATACGTTTCAAATCATTCAAATGGTGTAAAACTTAATGATGGTGCTCTATGCGATATAGCTCCAACGGTTTTAAAAGAAATGAAAATTAAACAACCAGAATTAATGACAGGAAAGGCACTATTTTAATCAATTAAAGGTTATTAGCTTAGTTATTCGAAAACTATAATTAAAATCTTTTCTTAATTCTTGAGTGAAAAGTGTTCAAGGGACAAAATTGGAGTTTGAACTCCATGCGAGGTATGGGATCTATAAATCCTGTACCTTGTGGGTGCACATGAAGTGCATGGTCTCACTATTTTCAAATCATGATGAAATAACCAACTTAAAAAATAATAAAATTTCTACCCTTATAATGCCAGGTGTTGAGTTCGGAGGCTCAGCACCTTGCGAAAAGCTTAAATTAAAAATAAACAAAAAATAATAGTTTTTACAATACACAAGCACCCTATCTCCCTTTCAGGGCACTTTCCCTCAAGGATGGAAAGGATTTGGTAAGTAAAAGTATTTATTTTTTATTAAAATTTGAGTCTGTATAAATAATTTTAAGTAATTAAGCCAGTATTTACGAATATTGACTTAAATTATTTGAAAATAAGATTGGACAGCAATGGGACTTTGTGCTATGTCGCCATTAAATCTTTATGCATAATATCTATTGAAAATGTAATATTTTCAATTATATTTTGCATTAGTTATCTAAACTTTATCTGATGTTAAAGTATTTTAGTATAGTTATCGGTGGATATGGGATTAATATTAGACTGATTGAGAAGAATAATATTATTTTTAATGAATTCTATGATTCTTTTAATGCAGAGCAGATTAGTAGAGTGTCTGGTGTATTTGCAGATAATCGACGTGCAAAAATTTATATTTTATTAGATAATATAGGGCAAAACTATACTATAAAGAAGTTTCCATTACAATTAAATATATTTGAATTAAGAAAATTAGTTAATCGTAAATTTGATTATGAGATACCTAAAACTGATTTAAGAACAAAAATTTTTTGTGGAGCAAACAGAAATTCTAAAGAATGGGAGTACTTGTTTGTTTCATCACCAATTGAAGAAATTTTAAAAAACGTTTTAAATTTTATAGACACATTACCAAATTTTCTTGTTGGTATATTTATGCTTCCATTAGAAAGCACAAATATAGTTAAGACGTTATCAAAAAAATTAAAATTAACGGGAAAATTAAAACCAAAATGGATTTTACTTTTAATAGAAAATAAAATCAGTGGAATTAGACAGATAGCGTTTAAAAATGGGAGGCTAATTTTTACAAGATTTTTATATAATTTAAATGAGCAACCAGATAAAAAAAGTAAGATATTATTTTTTGAAAATGATATATCTAGAACTATTGGCTTTATGAAAAGATTTGGTAGTGATTTTAATAATAATGATTTATTAATATTGGGAATTACTACTAGTGATATAAAAAATGTATTCAATAGTTCTGATTTAAAAATGATTAAATCACATTACTTTTCATCATGGGAAGTTGCGACAATGCTTTTTAAAGATGAAAAAAATGCCGAGAATTATAAATATTGTGATAGGATTTTCGAAAAATATATAACATCAAAAGGTTCAGTATTTCCTTTTTTTACAACCGAGTTAAAAAATATAAAATACCTTCTAAATGTGAATAGTGTATTGAAACTTATTTTAACAATAACATCGATACTATTTCTGTATGTGTTTGTTACGATTTTGATAAATTTTGCCATCTCATATGTAAAGACTAATGATATAGTTAATGAGATTAATGTACTAAATAAGAAGGTAGAAGAAAAAAATAGTAATAAAATTTTGAAAGATTCGAATATAAACAAGATAATAGCTGTTGGGACGTTATATTCTGAAATTAAAACAATTGACGATAACTTTTATAAAAGTATTGATAATATGTCTGTTCTTACATACAAAAACGTAAAGATTAAAGAATTTGTATACAGTTTAAATGGTTTTGATCATAAATCATTATTAGAATCAAAATTAAAAAAGACATTTCATTTTAGTTTATTAATGAATAATGATACGACATATAGTGCTGAATCGATTGTCGAAATATTTAATGCATATAAGAAAGTTGTTCAACCGACTCTGATGAAAAATTTTGCTTTTGAAGAGTTAAATATCAAAAAACTTGATTTTGGCAAGAAATATTATTACTACCAGTTTGATATTGATTTAGAGGAAAAGTAAAATGTTACGTAGTAAAAAAAATAGTATTAAAAATGAAACAAAATCAGCTATTCTTTTAAAGCATTGTATACTTTATATAATGTCTACTATTTTATTTTTAGTGCTCTCAGCTTGTTTATATTATTATGGAAATACCTATAAAATAAAATATCAAAAAGATTTTGAAGCGTTTAAACAAAACAAAACGGCGATAAATGAAAAATTAAGAAGTATAGATGGTAAAATAAAAGTTGCAGAAAGATTTAAGACTATTTGGGATCAAGAAGTAAGTTTGCGAAGTAAAAGTTATGATGGTGTAAATAATGAATATATAAATGAAATAGTGACACGTTTAAGTAAATCAAATTATTTAATGGATTTAAAATTAACTATGCCAGAGACAAGTGTTTATAAAAAAAGTCAATATGACAATAATATAACAGTGTCAGTAAAAGAACTAAAGGTTGATTTTAACTGTATTAGTGAACATTCTGTTTATAATTTTATAGATGATTTCAAAAATATGTTTAATGGGTTTTCTATTATTCAAAATGTTGAAATAAAATCAATAAAAGAGATAGATAAAACTTTTGTAAAAAATATGGCTAGTGGAAAACTTGATTATTTGATGACTGCTAGTGTAACAATGTATTTATACTATATTGAAAAATGAAAATAATAAAAATTTTTTTAACTCTTTTTATCGTTATTTTTATTGCTGAAGCTAATGAAGTTAATGAAAAAAAAAGTTTTACTTCTGTACTCAATAGTGTAACAAAAATAGAAAAGAAAGATGAAATGGTTGAACTGAATATGCTAAATTCTAGTAACTATTTCGATAAGCATAAAAATTTTATAAACTCTTCACGAGATATTTTATTTTTGAAGAAAATTATAGGAGCTTACAAGAAAAATATTAATACAATCAATAAAACTAATACTGATGAGGAAACTGATATAACGGATGAATTGTACTCAAATGACTATAATTTTAGGACATTTATTGTCTATCTAAAGTCTATAATGTTCTTATCAAAAAATATGTGGGCTGTTTGGGTAAATGATATAAAGATAACAAATAGTGATAATAGTAAAAATAATGAATTTTACATAAGAGATATAGATAGTAAAAAAATAGTTCTACAATGGAATATTTCTGAATTTAAATGGAACTATGTCAATAAAATGAATAGTATTCCAGAACATAAATATAAAGTTTTGGATGATGGTAGTATTGAACTAGTTTTGATTTTATATTCAAATCAATCATATTTACCATTTATTGATCAAACTGTTGAAGGAAGATATATTGAAAAGTTTGAAAACAATTCAATTAAAGACAATAAGTATGATAAAGAGACCAATGAAGAACAGAATGATAATATTGATTTAGAGAAAATAATAAATTCATTGTAAATATTCATGTGAAAGTAATCGATTATTTAAAAGAGAATTTTTTAGAGGATAAGAATAATTGGATTTTATGGCTACCAGTATTTTTTGTTTGTGGAATAGTTATAAGATTTTATTGCTATAGAAAAGTTGTCATATATTTTTTGTTCATTGCCTTTTTATTTCAAATAATTTTTGTAAAAAAATTAAAGTTTCTTCTGCCATTTATATTTTTATTTATTGGTGTTATAAGAAGTGATTTATATATAAAAAGTTTTAAAAATAATTTTTTAACAAAAGAGACTGGCTATGTTAATGTTGAAGGTTATGTTGAAAAAATAAATCTAAAGAAAAACTCATACAATAAAGATTATAAGGAAATTCTGATTAGAGTAGAAAACATAGTTCCAACTGAAAAAAGCTTTAATTACTTTAAAAAAAATTATAAAAGTTTTAGGATTCCAAAAAAAATCATAGTTAGACTACAAAATAAAGACGATGAAGTTTATACTGGGCATATAATAATAAATACGATTTTATATCAGGTTAGTGAAAAGATCTATCATATATCATTTGATTTTAAGACTTATTATTTTTTTCAAAATATTGGTGCGGTTGGGTACAAGGGAAAAATTATTGAAAATATTAAATCAAAAGAAACTATTAATGATAAAATAAGTGATTTTAGAAATAAATTAATAACAAAAGAAAAAAAGTCGGTAAAATTGGAGTCTATAGACATTATAATGGCTCTGTTAACAGGAAATCAAAAGATAATAGATAAAGATATTGTTGAGATTGTTAATTATGCCGGTATATCTCATATTTTATCAATATCTGGACTACATATGATTACTTTAATGACGTTGGTATTTTTTATTGTTAAATGGATTTTACTAAGGTCCGAATATATAGCGTTAAATTATAATGTTTTTAAGATAGCGTCAATAATTTCACTTATAATAAATTTTTTATATTTAGCATTAACAGGTTTTTCAATATCGGCAGTTAGAGCTTATGTTATGAATGTAATTTTATTAATGTCTATAATCATAGAAAGATTTAATTATCCTTTAAGGAATGTTATGTTTGTTGGTCTTATTATGTTGTTTATTAGACCAGATATGACATTTAGTCCGGCTTTTCAGATGTCGTTTTTTGCTGTAATTTCATTAACTGGTGGATATGAATTTTTTCAGAAGATGAGAAGTGATGAAACTACATTTTTTTATGTTTTGTCACAACATAGAATAATATTTTATTTTGTTTTAAGTTTTATAACTTCAATGCTTGCTGAGTTATCAACTACTCCGTTTTCAATATATCATTTTAATAATTATACTTTTTATAATGTTTTTTCAAACTGTATAACTGTTCCATTAACGACATTTTTTATATTACCTGTTGGTGTATTAGCTATACCTTTGTATTTTTTTAATTTGGAAAGATTCATTTTAATACCAATTTGTTACGCTATGAATTTTGTTTTATACATATCAAAACTCATAAATAGTATTCCAAACTCAATATTATTTATTCAATCACCAAGCAATATATCAATTTTATTCATGATACTTGGTGTTTTGTGGTTTTGTTTATGGTCAAAAAAGTGGCGAAAAATCGGAGTAATTTTTTATTTATTTGGTATTTTTATAATACCTTTTCAGAAAAAGCCAGACTTGATTATAGATTACAAGAATGAAAATTTAATTGTTAGAAATAACAAAAATGACTATTTTTCAATTAAAAAAATGAACTATACAACAAAAACAATTTTAAATAAACTTGGTAGGAATGAGCTCAATGATATAAGTGATTTTCATAATGTAAATTGCCAAAAAGGTTGTCCATCAATAGATATAAATGGGAGGACTATAATATATAAGAAAAATGACGCAACAGTAACTATAAATTATTATAATGGTATAAAATATAAGGCAGATAACTATAAAAAAATAATTAAATTGAAGAACACGCACACAATATTTATAGAATAATAAGTTTTATGTACGACGAAAATTATTAATATCTTTATCAAGCTATCCTAATATTTTTAGTTCAAGTTCCAAATCAATATTTTTTTCAGTCTTAGCTTTATCTTTTATTAATTTTATGAGATTTTCTATATCTGTTGAGGTTCCTCCACAATTAATTAAAAAGTTAGCATGTTTTTCAGACATTTTGACATTATTAAATTCAACACCTTGAAATCCTAGCTCTTGTATGATTTTCCATGCTGGATAATCAGGTAAGTTTTTGAATGTAGAACCACACGTTTTTTCATTAATTGGTTGTGAATCAATTTTTCTTTTTAATTTTTCATTAAAGCTATCTAATATATTTTGTTTTGTGTCATATCTTGTTACCCCAAAACATGCATTAACGAATATTAAATTTTCCGGCAATGAATTATATCTATAATCTAATTTAAATTCATCCTTATAGAATCTTTTTATATTTCCATATGGATCCACTGCTTCTATATACTCTAAAATATCTGATATACAATGCCCATAACAACCAGCATTCATTCTGCATGCACCACCAATAGTACCAGGAATTAGCGCTAAAAATTCATAATCTGCAATACAGTTTGATTTTACAAAATTAAATAATTTTGAATTTAATGTACCGCATCCACAGTTTATTTTGTTATTATTTAGAGTTATATTATTTAAGTTTTTTAGGCCTATAACTACACCCCTAAAACCCGAGTCCCTTATAAGTAGATTAGAGCCGGCTCCAATTACGAATATTTTATCTTTATGTTCAAAATTTTTTAAAAAATATATAAGTTCATCAATACTATCGGGAAAATACATAACATCAGCTTTTCCTCCACTTTTAAAAAAACTGAAATTAGATAATTCAACATCAAATAGATAACTATTTTCCTTTAGGATTGGTAAGTTATAAGGCTTCATATTTTATACTTTTTTATTACAAAAATGGCTGTAACTATAAACAGTTACAACCACAGAATTTTGTGAAATCCGGCAGAAATTATTTAACTTCTTTCATCTTTCTGATATGGTTAGCAACTCTCTTAATTTTTCTAGCAGCAGTATTCTTTTTATAAACACCTTTTGAAACTGCTTTCATCACTTCAGATTCAAAATTAACCAATGCTTTTCTTGCTAATTCTTCATTACCACTTCTTATTTCATCAAAAACTTTTCTTAAAAAAGTTCTAACTCTATTCTTTCTTGCCTTATTTACAAGAGTTCTTCTTTCTGTAACTCTTATATTTTTTTTAGTACTCTTTGTGTTTGCCATTTTAATATTATTATATTTTTTTCTTTAAATCATAAATTCGACACGAACCCAGCGTAAATTCTATTTTACTAAAAATATTATTCAACAATTAAATATTAATAATTAGTACTTTTTAAATCATTGCTGAAGTCCATTGCTACTATACCTGTTCTAGAGATCTCTATATCTTTTGTTAAAAAATAAATTTTTCTAATAACATCATCTACATTATCACTGTCTGAAATTATCTGATAGATAACTATTGTTCCATTTATATAAATAATTTTTCCATTATTTGAGCTTATAATATTATTTATTTCTGAAAAATTGACATTGTTCTGCAAAATTTTTACCATTAACAATTCATTTTCAACAAATTCATTATTAGCTATGAAGTTGTTTATATTTAAAACTCCATCCAGTGTTTTTATATTCTTTTCAAAAAACTCGTTAACTTTTCCACGTTCTCCTGTTAAATAAAAAATCAATTTTGATATTTTATTATTTGTATCTACTGATGATGCTACTAATTTTTCTATATTAATACCAGCATCGCTTATTAATTCAGAGATTTTTGCTAGGATACCTTTTTCATTCTTTACTAGTAATGAAATTAAACTTTTCTGTTCCATTTTAGAAAAAATTATATATTAGTGATAAATATGTTATAAAAATGAATAATATATGTCAATATGATTATTTATATTAATGGTTCTATTTACAAAAATTTTACACATCACACCAGTGTTATTCTTAGTAATTAGAACCAATATACGCGTTTTTGATTGTCACTGACTCAATAAATCAAAGTGCCTTTTGTTTTTCGCAATATTCTTTGATATATCTATTTAGTAATCTCACGCCAAATCCAGTTTCACCTTTTTCAACAAAGTAGTTACTGCTTTTTACAAATGACGTAGCTGCTATATCTAAATGAGCCCATTTTTTTGTTTTTCCAACAAATCTTTGTAAAAACTGTGCGGCAGTGATAGCTCCGCCATCTCTTCCACCAACATTTTTCATATCGGCAATATCTGAATCAATCAATTTATCGCAAGGGCCGCCAATTTCAGATAGTGGCATTTTCCATATCCATTCTGAAGCTCTCAGACCAGATTTTGTCAGTTCCCTTGAAAGTCCTTCATGATTTGTAAATAAACCAGCATAATTTTCACCTAATGCAACACAAATCGCTCCAGTTAATGTTGCTAGATCTATCATTGTTTCTGGTTCATAGTTAACTACTGTATAATACAATGCATCAGCTAATATCATTCTTCCTTCTGCATCTGTGCTTAATACTTCAACTGTTTGCCCGGACATAGTTTTAATGACATCACCTGGTTTATATGCTGTACCTGATGGCATATTTTCAACTAATGGAACTACTCCAACCGCGTTAACTTTCGCTTTTCTTTCCGCTAATAATTTCATTAATGAAACTACAACAGCTGATCCGGCCATATCGCCTTTCATTTCTTCCATTCCTTTACTTGGTTTCAAGCTTATACCACCACTATCAAATGTAATTCCTTTTCCAACGAAGGCCAAAGGACTTTCAAATTTTTCCAATCCTTTCCACTTTAGAACTACAAGCTTTGAGCGATAATTACTGCCTTTTCCAACGGAAACTAATGCGTTCATTCCAAGTTTTGATAATACACTTTCATCAAATACGCTTACTTCTAGACCAGTTTTTTCTAAGTCTTTACAAATTTCAGAATAACTTTCTGGATTTAAGATATTCGATGGTTCAGCAACTAAGTCTCTACAAAAGAATACATTATTACACTCTAACTTTAGAATGTTAAATTCTTCTTCAACTTTTTTGTTATCACTTAATATTGTTATTTCATTTATAACATGTTTTGCTTTTTCTGTCTTATATTTATCGAAATTATAATCACTTAAATATAAACCGGTTGCAAGTGCTTTCAGCCACAATGTTTTGTCTTGATAATCGAGTTCGCTATTTGAATTAATATTTCCGTTTAAAATAATAACAAATTTATCTGTATTGTACTTTTTTAAAAATTTAAAAAGATTATTGCCAACTTTTTCTAGGTTGTAGTAGTTTTCCTCTTCTAGGCTTTTCTCTGAGCCTATTCCATAAAAAAATACTAAGTCACTTAATATTGGACTTACTACGGCAATGCCTTCATTGACTTTTCCACTAAAATTTAGTTTGTTGTATTTTAGACCACAATTGCTGTTGTTAGAACTGATATTTTTTTTTACAAAGTCTTCGGTTACAATAAAAACAAGTTTTGCACCGTTGCTTAAATCTAAATTATTAGAAAATATTATATTCATGTTGTTATTTTTATTAGATATTAAAAGTCCGTTTACACCGTAAATATATAAGTTGTAATACTAAATTTCAAATACTTTTTTCAAAAAAATTTTGCATATGTAATGTTTTGCAAATAATTTTTATGTCATATATATTTCAATAAATTTCGTTTAAAAAATATGTAATCTGTTTTTATACTGCTATATAATATTGACGGTTTTTTGTAAATTATGTGTGGAATAGTTGCTATATTAAGTAAAAATAAATACTCTATTAAGAAAACAATTAATGCTTTAAAACAATTAGAATATAGGGGTTACGATTCATCTGGAATAGCATTTTTAGATGGCGATAAATTGTGTGTTAGAAAATCAGTTGGAAGGATTGTTGAATTAGAAAAAAAGGTTGATGATTATAGCGTAAACTTAAGCATAGCACATACAAGATGGGCTACACATGGTGTTGCTAATGAAATAAATGCCCATCCACATCCGGCTTGTGATAAGAATATTGCCGTTGTTCACAACGGTGTTATCGAGAATTATAAAGTTTTAAAAGATAAATTAATTGAAAATGGTTATAAATTTGAATCCGAAACAGATACGGAAGTAATTTCAAATTTAATATTATTTTATTACAAAGAATATTTAGATGTAGAAAAAGCATTTTTTTCTGCAATTAATGATTTAGATGGCTCATATGGAATTGCTATGATTAGCACATATAGCAATAAATTATTTGTAGCAAAAAATAGAAGTCCATTAATTTTTGGCATTGGTAGCAATGAATTTTATGTTGCTTCTGGATTAACCGCATTTTCTGGGTTAACTGATAAAATTATAAATTTAAATGATGGAGAAATTGGAATTATCGATAGTGATTCATATCAATTTTATGATCTAAAGCACAATAAAATTGCCAAAAGTGTTGAAACAGTAAAGATCTGTGACCTATCGGCTGATAAAGGTAATTTTGAACATTTTATGTTGAAAGAAATTTTTGAACAGCCAGATGTCATAGAAAGAACAATACAAGAATATATTGATGTAGAAAATAAAAAAATAATCTTACCAAAATTTAACTTTTCATTAAAAGATATTAGCTTTTTAAACATTATTGCGTGTGGTACATCTTACTATGCTGGTTGCGTTGCAAAATATTTTTTAGAAGAATTTGCTAATGTTTTTGTGAATGTTGATATTGCATCTGAATTTAGATATAGAAACACTCCTTTATTTGATAACGGCGTGTCATTATTTATATCTCAATCCGGTGAAACGGCAGATACAATTGGTGCATTGAAATATTGTAAAAATAGTAAAAATCAAAAAATTATATCATTGATAAATGTTGTACAAAGTAATATAGGTAATTTATCTGATGTTATTTTAAAGACTGTTGCTGGTGCAGAAATTGGTGTGGCTTCAACAAAAGCATTTATGGCACAAATAAGTATATTATACTTGTTTTCAATTGAGGTCGGAAAAGAAAAAGGACTAATTTCTGACGTTAAGTACAAAGAATTATTAGATAGCTTTATAAATTTACCAAAAGTTCTTAGAAATATTTTGAATAATAAAGTTTTAATTAATGAAATCAGTGATCTATCTAAAAAATTGTGCAAAACAAACAATTTAATTTATATAGGTAGAGATGTCCTATATCCTATA
>CAKVBE010000022.1 GCA_934725005.1 uncultured Rickettsiales bacterium
TCGAAAAGTCCAAGTTTTAATTCATTAAGTAAGATTTATAGAAATTGGAATAATATTATAGATAGAAAGTATTTGAAGTATTGTTACCCATTGAAAGTTACTATAAATTTTGAGCAAAAAACTGGAAAGTTGATTGTTGTTTCTTACAATCCTGCAACTTCTTTTTATTTAAATAATAATAAAAATTATCTTTTATCTAAGATAAATACGTATTTTGGTTATAATTCAATAGTTTCGATTCAAATTCAGGAAATCCCAACAATCGTAGAGGATAATTACACCAAAAAGCAAAAGAAAAATTTAACTAATGAACAATTAAATAAGATTAATAGTATTGTTGGTGATGATGATTTATCAAAATCTTTAAGAAACTTAATTTTTTCTTATTATTCATATTAATGAAAACTTACTCCCGCAAAAAGTAATTGTTTCTATTTTTTTAGAAAAAATTGTATTAATTATGTTTGATATAGAAAAAACCGCAAATTTACAATTACCTTTACTAATAGCGAATCAAGCTGGAAAAGAAATTACACATAACGAGGCTTTAATTATTCTTGATAATATTGTACAAAATGGAATAATTGATAAGGATTTAACTACTCCACCGACAAAACCAAACACAAATGATTTATACATAGTTGGGGAAAATGCAACTGGATTATGGGAAGATAAAGATAACAAATTAGCTTTTTATGATAATGGTTGGCGCTTTATTGAACCACGAAAAGGCTTTATATTTTGGGTAAATGATGAAAGCAAATTGTATTGTTTTAACGGCACAAAATGGCAAGAAATAACACCTTCAGGTAGTGGAGGAACTACTCCAACAGAAATAACAGAATTGCAAAATTTAAGTTTATTAGGTATTAACACAATAGCAGACGAAAACAATAAATTAAGCGTAAAAAGTGACTATGTGCTTTTTGACAATATTACAGACCATAGCAAAGTAAAGGTAAACAAAGCAACAATAAATGATACTGCCAGTCATTTATTCCAAACAAATTACAGTGGAAGGGCAGAATTTGGACTTATCGCTAATGACAATTTTACATTAAAAGTCTCAAATGATGGTGAAAATTGGAATAGTGCTTTTGTAGTTGATAAAGCAACGGGAAATATTGATTTTAAAGGAACAGTTACAAACAATGGAAGTAGTTTTGGCGGTAATTCATTTTTTCCAAGTTCAAATAATATTGATATTTCATTATTAGATAGCGGTAGTTCATATATTGCACTGGACAACGGTTGGTATGCATTTTCAAAAAACGGTGTTGGTGTAGTAATTTTTGAAAATATTACAAAATCTTATTCATCTATGGCATACAGACCAGATGCCAATTATTATGTTAGTTGTATATTTCCAGTTTCAAAAAATGATGAAATTAAAATTTATTACAGTATGGCCGGTTCAACAAATTATTTAAAATTTATTTATATTTAGTGAGGTTTTATGTTTGTAGAATTTAATGAAAATGGTGAAATTATAGCAAGTGCAGATTTCAAATTTAATGAAAATGCAATTGAAACATATAAAAAAATCGTCAGAAGTTTCAATGGAAAACTATTATTTGAAGAAGATTTAAATAATAAAAATGAAAATGATTTAATTAAAAATGAAAATATAAAAAAAATTAAAGAACAAATCTCAAATGAAATTTACGACAAGTATCCTATTTCAAAACAAATCGATATAATCGCTAGGATTGGAGGATACACAGACGATGATTTTAATGATATGAAGGATTTTATAAATACAAAAGTAAATGAATATAGAAATTTAAAGAAAAATTTATAATGATTATTGGTTAAAAATCTATACATGATTTTTAACCATTTTTACTTATTTTATTTTTTGTGCTAAAACAACTGTTGTATTAAAAAATGTAGAATTTTCTCTTATTTGTATTTTTTTATTTTTTCTATGCAAAAAATAGTTTCCATAAACATTATGCAAGAAAATGTTAAATGAATTTTTTCTAAATAAAATATTTGATAAATTTAAAATATTTTCCCTATCTGACAATGTTTTATGTAATTCAAGGATTTTAAAATTGTTCTTTTCTAAAAGATTTTTAATACCAAAAGTTGTATATCTATAAAAATCATATGGTTGCATGTGCTCTGGAAATACAAAAGGTATTGATAATAAGATTAAACCATCTTTTTTTAATACTCTAGACATTTCAGATATAATTCTTTCTGGATTAGGCACATGTTCTAAAACTTGTGAAGAAAACACATTATCAAAACTTTCATCTTCAAATGGAAATGTTTCACCATCATAATAATAATCTGCTACTTTTTTATTATTAAAATCATTTAAAGTTTCTTCTTTGGTATCATATTCCAATCCAATATAATCGGTACAATTTGTAGCCAAACTTTTATAAGGTTTAGTCCAGCAACCAACATCTAATATATTTCCTTTCAATTTAGGCAAGAATAACTTTAAATTTTGATACAAAGTTTTCTTTGATAAATAGTTTTCATTAAATAAAGCCCAAAAAGATTCTGGATTATTGTCATTAGCCCATTGTTTCTTATTGTTTATATATTTTTCTATTTTCTTAAACATATTATTTTACTTTTTTAAATAAATAAATTGAATTATGTTTATCTTCACAAACACAATCTTTAACTAATTCAAAACCATATTTTTCAATAATCTTATATAATTCTTCCTTTGAAAAATTATTAACCCAAATTGGATTTCTTTCTGGCATATCTTCTTTAAAAATATAAGATCCAAGGAAATAATCACAATTTTTAGAGATATTTTCAATAAATTGATCAATATCATATATATATTCAAGTATGCCTGAAGCAAAACAAATATTTACTTTCTGGTTCAAAAACTCACCTTTATTAAAATCTTTTATGATAGTTCCTTCAACTTGATTATATTGATTAATTGGATAATATTTTGTGTCATCTTTTATATACTTTTTTAAAGTTTGTTTTCCACAACCTAAATCCATCACTGAATTATAATTAAAATCAATCAAATTTAACATTTGTTTAATTCTATTCTCCATTGATTGCGTGTATTTAAATTCTTTTTTCCAAGTGTTAACATTACTACCTTTCTTAACAATGTGTAATCTTGATTTTTTTGTAAATATAAACGAGTCTTTTTTATCAGCAAAATATTCATCAACTGCTTTTTTACAACCAGACCAACAATAATAATCGTCAATTATAAGAACACCATTCTCAGTTAAATGTGGAGCTATATTTTTTAAACATACCATAACAGAATCATACCAATCACAGTCTATATGTGCAAAAGCGACTGGAAAGTTAATTTTATCTTCCATTGTATCTTGATAAACACCCTTAATGAACTGAATATTATTTTTTTCTGGTTGTAATCCAAACTTGGTAAAGCTGTCTTTTACTTGTTGTAACAGATTTTCTTTATAACCATAATAAATATCACCGTTTAAACCTTCAGCTTTCCCAGATTTGATTACATCGTATCTTTTATGTATATCTTCTTCATCATTTTCAGATGGTGGTGGAATTATTCCATATACATCAAACAATTTTAATTTTCTATCTAATGATTTATGCAAACCAATGGCTATTGCAGAACCTCCACTCGCAACACCGGCTTCTATAAATTCACCATCTGCACCATTATGCTCCAAATTACATACTGTATCTGTTATATCCATAAGAGCATCTTGTTCTAAGAAAGTTAAATTATTTTGTATAATTTCCTTTATTTTCTCAACATTACTTTCATAAATCAATCTAAAGTTTCTTATGTTATCTCTAATTTTCTGTAACTCAATTTCATCAACTTCTTCATGTAATGCTTTCTTTATTGATAATTCTAGATTTTTTAGAATATATTTTTTTAATTCTTCAATATCAGGTACTTCTATATTATCATAATCAACTAAATTGTTTTTTAGATCATCAATTGTGTTAATTTTAATAAGTCCATCAAGAGCTGAAAATCTTGTTTTCTGTTCTTCGCAATTTGTTAATAGTATCACAGGAATACCCATAGCTAAACATGGACCAGCACAATGTAGTGCTGTTGTAATAACTAATTTTGCTTCATCTCTATATCTATTCAATAATTTTTCTGTATCTGAATAATAACCTACCCAATTACTTTCAAAATCATCTTTTTCATTAGCAACATCTCTCTGATTTATATATTCCGCTCCATTTTTAATTTCATCTGGTATATATTCCAAAAATCCACTTGGAACGTTTGATATAAACACTTTTGTTTGTTTTTCTGTTATTTTTCTTTTTGGTAATGTTAAAGTTAGACATCTTGAAAAATAGGCTTTTATATTATTTTTTTTGCAAAATTCCAAAGTGTGTAAATCTCTACAACCTATTTCTTTATCCTTAAAATATTCACCATTATAAATTAAAAATTGTTCAAGGAATTTATGAATCCCATCTATAAAGTGTGTTCCAACAAAAACTGGCAAGATTTTATCATTTGGAATAAAATTATATCCATGCGAAAACCAACCTTGTATTACTGCAATAATATTCTCACCATAATAGTTTGTTAAATTATCTCTGTCAAAATATTCATATTGATTATTTTTGAAAATTGTATCTAATGCATTTTTTGTTGCAACAGTCTGCACATAATCACCCAAATTGACACCTTTTGTGTATGACCAACTTAAATGTGGCTTATACGTATATTTAAACAATAAAAATTTATTTTTATTCTCGATTTTTGTATTGCTAATGCCTTTAATCTTATCTTTTATATTTAATAATGCCGAATTAATTTCATTTGTAGAACGAATATTATTTATATTTGATTCGAGTTTGACATAAAATTCTTTTTGGTCAACTATTTTGTAAATTTTATCAATAAACAATTCAATTTTTTCTTCTGTAAGATTAATTCCGTCAAGAATTTTTTTGAATTCAAGTTCTGTTGTCATTATATCTGTATTACAACTCAAATATTTTTGTCTAAACTCATGCCTTCTTCCTTTACTTGGAATAAAAGCACATAAAAAATTTATTAATGCTTTGTTCATAATTTTCCTTCTATATTAGTATGTTTATTTATTTAAATTTTTTTAAGCCTCTCAACGTTTGATAAATTTTCTTTTACCTTTTTTCTATTTGATAAGAATTCATGCCAATTGGTTGATTTACATTATTCAAACCATATTCTGTGACAGTTTTATCTCTATTTTTACATAAGATTAAATTGATTGTCAATTTATATTTATGCTTTAATTCGTTATTTACGGCATCAACATAAAAATTTAATTTATCAGAATGTTTATAGGTTTAAATTTTGTATTTTTTGATCCTACGGCAATGAAACATCTTGGTTTTAATTGATAAAGCGGTAAATCCATGAAAGAGTTTTGCCTGTTGATTTTTAGATTACATTGCTTACTAATAAAAGTGAGTTCTTGTCCAGACTCAACTAAGAAGTTCTTTAAGTTTTTAACTAATTCTTTTTCTGTATCTAGTTCTTTAATTTCTTCTGAAAGATTCAAAAATTTAAACTTGTATGAATCTTTCACGATTTCTAAAGCTAGTTCAGAATATTCATCTGACAGGTTCGGGCTAAGATTAGCTATTTTCCTATCTTTGTTAATTTGAAAATTCAAAACACTTCTAGACCAACTATTTTCTTTCTGTTGTTCTAAAGTCATATTTCCTGTCTTCCAATACAAACAAATTGTTTCACTATTTAAAGCTAAATTTGCTTTAGTTTGTGAAACCTTTGTATTTTGTTGTATATCATCAAGTGTATTTGTATTATCAGTTTCCATAGACTATTATTTTTTCTTTATTTTCAGAATTGGAATAAAGTTAAATAATTTATACTCTTTCCTTTTATTTTTTTCATATATTTTTACCAGAGGTATAAAGTTAAACAATTTAATATATGTTACATTTTTATGTTCGCCTCCTTCGTTATTAATATCTTTATTAGATTGAGTTTTGTTGATATTATTAAAATAATCATTCAATATACCATTGAGTTGATTAGATAATGTATTATTATAATAATTTGTTAGTATATTATTAAGATTATTATTCAACGTGTTATTAAAATAATTGTCTAATATATTATTAAGATTACTATTCAATGTGTTATTGAAATAATTGTTTAATATATTATTAAGATTAATATTGAGGTGATCAGATAGCGTGTTATTTAGATAATTTGTTAATACGTTATTAAGATTGGTGGATAATGTATTATTAAAATAATTAAATAATATATTTTTGTGGAAATTTGTCATTTCAGCAAAAAACCAAAAATCATTAAAGTTCTGCAAATCACCACCATAAAAATTTTCATTAGTTAGCCATGGTTTATTTGATGTTTCAAAATGTCTAATTATTGGACTTTTTATTGCACGATTAACTTCGTCTTCTACTTCCTTTGAAAAATCGCTTTTATATACAAGCTGACCACTGAGTAAGTTAAACCTTGAATCGAGTTCAATGTAATCTTCATAAAATTCCTTAATCAAGACATCTTGATCACCATATTCTAAAACATTATTATATTTGTTTTGAATTTCAAAAAGTTTATCTGTTATATTATTTTCCCGCCATTTTTTTGAATTTATAAGTAAAATACCAGCATTAAAAAATTGTTTGTTCTTATTGTACTTTATATCGAGATTCTTTGCAACTCTCATTTGACAATCTATGGCATAATATTCAGGAGTAGCTCCTAAAAAATGATCCTTTAGATCAACATTGTACAACTCTTTTATATCACCCAATACAGATACATCAACATCTATATATATAACTTTATCTAGTTCTGGTTTTAAAATTGGAATGAAGAATCTTGAATATGTATCTAACGATATATGGGCTAGTAATTGAAAGTTTTTAAATTTATTTAAATCAACCTTTAAATACTCTATTGAAAAGTTATTAAATTTTTCTTTTAATAATTCTATTCTTTTCTTGTTTAAATTAGAAATCCCACTGTCCAATACATAAAAATTACAAAATGATTTTGTATTATAACAAACACTTGCTATTGTTGTAGCAACAAACGGTGCATATTTATCGTTACTTGCCAAAAATATTGGTATATTGTCATGCATAATTTTAAAAATTAATTTTATTTTCTCATGTTTTTGGGAGAATATAAAGTTAAATAATTTATAATCAATCGTTTTTAAGTTTCATTTTTAGTCACACTATGTTATATAAACAGTCTTATGTGCTCAACAATATTACATAAATTATTATTTTTCATATTTTTGTTCCAATTTATATACTATACATTTGTGCTTTAATTGCTTTACTAAGAATTTTCAAACTTGTTCTGAAAATTCAATTTATGAATGATCTACTTGATCAATAAATTAAATTTATTATCAAGTATTAAATGATCTTCATGAAATTGTTTTATTAAAACTTTTTATTTTTGCTTTTTATTTTCCATTTATTTTTAATAGCGGAATAAATCCAAACAATTTATAATATGTTTTGGTGTTTTTGTTAATAATTTTTAAAAATGGAATTGCGTCAAATATTTTTATATAACATTTGGAAAATATATACTCTTTTTTTTCAGAATTTTCCTCAATTATATTATTTATTATTCTGTTTTCTATAAGTCTTTGTTTTTCTTTATCTTCTGTTAAAAAAGACCACAAATTACTTTTAATTACTTTTGTTATCTCTTGTTGCTCTTTTGATTTAAGTATGCTTATATTTGTATTTTGTCCACCATATCTATAATTAATCAAGACTTCTTGAATATTATGGATTTCTGTGATATGAATCATTCTTGTCCATAGTTCATAATCTTCTGCATACTTATAGCTATAATCATATGATAAATTGTATTTAGTTAAAACACTATTTCTCAACATCATTGATGGATGACATAACCAAGGATTCCATTTAATTAAATCTAAATACTTATAATTTTCAGCTGGTTTCATAATATTATTTTCTGGAAACATTTTGAACCAACTACCTAAGACACCAACATCTTTATTATTGTCTAAATATTCAATTTGTTTTTCAAATCTACTTGGTAAAGAAATATCATCACTATCCATTCTAGCTATGTATTCATAATCTTTACATAACTCAAGTCCTTGATTTAAAACACTAATCAAACCACGATTCTCTTTATTATTAATAAATTTTATTCTTTTATCATTTTGATATGATAAAATTGTTTTTGCTACATCAGTATTAGTTGAACCGTCATTTATTATGAAAAAATCAAAATCTTTGTATGTTTGGTTTAAAACACTTTCTATTGCTTCACGTAAATACTCTTCTTTTGTATTATATACGGGCATTAATACACTAAGCTTCTTCATAATTACGCCTTCTTTATCTTTAGTAATGGAATGAATCCGAAAAGTTTGTAATAGGCTCCATTATCTTTTTTAATTACTTTTAACAGCGGGATAAATCCGAATAGTTTATAATATGTTTTGTTGTTCTTCTTAATCATTTTTAAGAGTAAAATTGTGTTAAACAATTTTAGTTTGATTTTTTGGTTGAACAATACTGAGGCCAACACTGTTGCTTCTTGATTATCTGGAAGTGCTGGAATTTCAGAATTATTATTAGCAATAGTTTCTTCTTTTTTGCTCTCAAGTAAGTTGCTAAAATATTTAAATTTTAAAATTTCATAGAAATCAGTCATCTTTGCAAAAAACCAAAAATCTTCAAAGTTTGATATGCTGTATCCTTCCCAGTCTGTATTAGATAGCCAAGGTTTTAATGAACCTTCAAAGTGTCGTACTACGGAATTTCTTGGTAGTTCGAAATTATGTTCCTGTAGATATTTAATCATTATATTAAAACCAACATCGAGTTGCTTATAATTGTTATTAAAATATTTGTTTAAGATGCATTGGTCTGCAAATGTTAACTTATCTTTATGTTTTCTTTCAACTTCAAGTAATTTTGTTGTTACATCATTTTGATTCCATTTCTGTACATTAATGAGTAATAATCCAGCATTGAAATATTTATGATCTTTTGAATTTTCTAATTTGTTGTTAAGTTTACACTTATTTTTGTATTCAAACTCTTCTGGAACAGCTCCAAGAACGTAATCATCCAAATTAGTATTATATAAATCTTGTATATCACCAAGTGCGATCATATCAACATCCATATAAATAACTTTCTCAAGTTTCGGCTTTAATAATGGAATAAAAAATCTAGAATATGTATCTAAACTTATATAATCAGCAGACTTAAAACCACCAAAATTACTTAAATCAATTTTTAAATACTCTACTGAAAAATTAGTAAATTTTTCTTTTAATAATTCTATTCTTCTCTTATTTAAATTAGAAATCCCACTGTCCAATACATAAAAATTACAAAACGATTTTGTATTATAACAAACACTTGCTATTGTTGTAGCAACAAACGGTGCATATTTATCGTTACTTGCCAAAAATATTGGTATATTATTTTGCATAGTTAAGCCTTGATAAAATTTTAGAAATTAATCTTATTTTTCCACATCTATGGAAATAGTAAAACTAAATAATTTATAATCAATTATTTTTAAATTTTTCTTATTCTTATTATATATTTCTTTTGACGAATTTATATTTATGAATAATATACTTGATTAATAAATTGAATTTATTATCAAGTGTTATGTGATTTTTATGAAATTGTTTTATTAATGCTCTTTATTTCTATTTTCTATTTGTTGTTAATAATGGAATAAAGTTAAATAATTTATGATATATTTTGTTGTTTTTTTCGATAACTTTTAAAAGTGGGATTTTACCAAATAATTTTATTGTTGCTTTTCTACTGGCTGTTTTATTATGAACTTCATGAAGTTCAGCTTCATAGTTTATATGTATATTATCATAAAAATCGGTCATTTTTGCGAAAAACCAAAAATCATTGAAATTTTGCAAATCACCACCATAAAAATTTTCATTAGTTAGCCATGGTTTGTTTGGTGTTTCAAAATGCCTAATTATTGGATTTTTAATTGCATTATCAATAATTTCTTCAACTTCTTTTGAAAATTCACTTTTATAAATAATTTGCCCACTTAGTAAATTGAATTTACTGTCAAGTATTAGATAGTTTTTGTAAAATTGTTTTATTAGTACATCTTGATCACCCCAGTCCAAAACACTATTATATTTATTTTGAATTTCAAAAAGCTTTTGAGTTACATCATTTTCCCGCCATTTTTTTGAGTTTATAAGTAAAATACCTGAATTAAAAAATTGTTTTTTATTACTATATTTTATATCAAGCTTTTTTGCTAGTGCTTCTTGCTGTTTTATGAAATAGTATTCCGGAATAGCTCCAAGATAAAAATCTTCTAAATTAACATTGTACAATTCTTTTATATCACCCAATACAGATACGTCAATGTCTATATATATAACTTTATCTAATTCTGGTTTTAAAATTGGGATAAAGAATCTAGAATAGGCATCAAGAGATATATGTGGCAATAATTTAAAACCAGTAAATTTTTTTAAATCTATGCTTAAGTACTCTATTGAAAAGTTGTTAAATTTTTCTTTTAATAATTCTATTCTTTTTTTGTTTAAATTAGAAATCCCACTGTCCAATACATAAAAATTACAAAACGATTTTGTATTATAACAAACACTTGCTATTGT
>CAKVBE010000023.1 GCA_934725005.1 uncultured Rickettsiales bacterium
AAGTATTTATTTAATAGTTTATTGAAACCATTTTTGTTATCATTTTTTATATTAACTGGTATAATATGGCTCACAAGAGTAATTAATTATTTATCATATTTAACAGAATATAATGCTAATTTTTTACTATTCGTAAATTTAATTATATTAGCTATTCCAAGTCTATTACCACTAATTACAATAATAAGTCTTATAATATCAATAATAAATACGTACAATAAACTATTGAGTAATAATGAATTAGTAATTTTAAAAAATGCTGGATTGAGTAAAAAAAAATTAATAGAACCCATAATACTTTTCAGCTTCATACTATCATTATTGTGTTTTTTTACACTTTCATATTTAACACCATATGCAAACAAAGGATTTGAAAATATAAAAGATAGAATATATAGTGATATATTAAACACAGCATTCAACGAAAATAATTTTATTAATATAGACAATATAACTTTTTATACAAAAAAAAGATCGAATAATAAACTAGAGTCAGTAATCGTTTCAATAAAAAATGAAAAAGACACAAATACAATTTATGCCAAGGAAGCTGTAATAAACAAAAACGTAATAAATTTTAATAACGGAAATATTTATATAAATGGCAAAAATAGAAACAGTATAATATATTTTGACGAATATAATTTTAATCTAAGTAACTTTTATAATAAAAATAAATTAAAAAATAGACCACTCGATACATTAAATATAAACGAATTACTAAAAACAAAAATAGATAAGAATAATAAACGAACATATACGAAATATTTAAATCAAATTTATTCCAAAATTTCAATGAGTGTGTTATGTTTTGCAATTGGTATATTTAGTGGAGCTCTAATATTAAATAAATCATTTAGTAGAATGAGTAATTCATATACAGCTATTATTTCAATTTTAAGTGTGACAACGTCTATTGTCATGATATACACAATAAAAAATGGAAGTAGTAATATACATTCGATTTATATAAGCAATATATTGAATGTGTTAATAATAATGTTTAGTGTAATAAATTTGAAAATAAAAAAATGATTTTTGATAAAATAGATAAATATGTCTTTAAGGAATTTTGTAAAATGTTTTTTTACATGATCCTGTGTACAGCAATATTGGTATCTTTTATAAATTTTTTAGAATACTACGGTGATATAGAAAAATTAAAGATTGGGATATTTGATGCTATAAAAATTGTCTTGCTACGCACACCGCCCGTAATAGAGAGTACATTATATTTTATTATACTTTTATCAAACTCATTCGCTCTTACAAAATTATCATTAACGAGCGAGCTTACAGCCATTGTAGCAAATAAAAAGTCACTCATAGATACAATAGTAATCGAATCACTTTTTGTATTTATTTTTGGCATAATACATGTTTTGTATATAAATCCATACATATCAAAAATGCTAAAAATTTCGAATGATATTGAAAAAAAATATACAAACAAAAAAAAAGATGACTACATGTCTACAAAAAGTAGCATATGGTTTAAACAGACAAATATAGAAAATGATGTTAATATAGGCGAAATAATTTTTAAAGCAGAAGAATTATATTTGGAAACCCTGGAATTTAAAAATGTATCCCTAATATTCACAACGAACAATAATTTATTCCAAAAAAGAATAAATGCAGATTCTATGCAATACAATAAAGAATACTTTACATTAAAAAATTGCCAGACAATTAAGAATGATACTAAATATGTAGACGAAGTTAAAATACCGACAAAATTAACAGAAAAATTTTTAAAACAATATGTTCAAAATCAGTATAAAGATATTGATACAATACCATTTGATGAACTTATAAAACTAATAGCTGAATTTAAAAAATCCGACTTAAATACAACAAAATTTATTGTAAAACTATACACAATGTTATTGATACCATTTATGGATGTTGTTATGATTATATTATCATATGCATTTTTATCAATTAATTCCAGAAAACAGGATTATATACTAAATATATTTAAAACCATAATAAGCGGATTTACAATATACATGTTGCAAAATACCTTAATCAAGCTCGGAAGTAGCGGCATTATAAGTGAGTTTACATCAACAATTATTCCATTTGCACTAATGTTATTTACTACAATAATTATTGTCATGAAAAAACTAAAGTTATGCAATTTTTAATAAAAAAAATATGCATTTTTCTTATTTTTCTATACCAAAAATGCATATCACCATTTTTTCCAATGAGATGTAGATTTATACCATCATGCTCGGAGTACACAAAACAAGCCATAATAAAATATGGTATAGTAAAAGGAATATACATTGGCGCTAAAAGAATCCTAAAATGCCACAATTATTCAAAAGATGATACAATTTATGATCCGTTAGAATAAAATAAGTAAAATACAATAAAAAATTCATATTTTATATAAATAAAGTATTGAAAAATCTATTTTTTAGTGTATACTTATAAGTATTATTATTAATTAATAATTAAAAATATGAAAAAGCTTTTAACATTTTTGTTATTTTTTAGTTTATTAACATTTGGTGCATTTGGTACTATGTCTGAAGCTAATGCTACAGGTGGTGCTGCCGGTAATACAAAAGCTGAAGATACAGTAAACAGTGAATTGGGTGGCACAACAATGACCGGTATTCTTTGTAGTATCATGAAATTCATAACTGGTGGTGTTGGTAAAACATTTGCATCATTTGCTGTTATATTTGTTGGTATTGGTTTCTTAACAGGTAAAACAACATGGACAGCCATGATTACATTTGCTTTAGGTATAGCTGCCATTTTTGGTGCTCCTACAGTAATTAAGGCGTTTACAGGTGGTGATGCTGCTTGTTCTACTAACGGCTAATATTTGAAAATTATTTATATTTAAATCGTCCTAAATTTGATTTGGGATGATTTTTTCATACGATTGAAAATGATAAGCACATAATTTAAAAGAATAAGCTAATTCCAATTCAATTCATAATTAATCTAATTTCTATTAATCTTTTTAATCAAAAGACTATTGTATGTACTAAACAATACAATATCATCAAAATTCTTATTATTCTTACTTATTCCAACTAAACAATTTGAATAACCGCCCAAAAATTCTGATTTAGAGAATATATTTGATACCTCATATTTATGATGCAAAATATCATTTATTTTTATATTTTCACTAGAACGTGATGGTATAGCACCAAATTTATTCTTACCATTTGAAATCAATGCATAATATAAATTATTGATCTTCGAAGTTTTATTATTTGCACCAACAAACACAACACAAAGATTCGTACTTGTATTTATATATTCATCAACAACTTCATCATCAACAGAATATATTATTTTATTACCCCATAAATCTATTGCATCTTTGTGATTTAACTCTAATGCACGCGTTGGTACACCACCAACATATATTTCTTTATATTTGAATAATCCATCAACTTCCTGACATCCACCATTATCAGTACTTAATTCTACACCAAAATTTGGATCATCAATTCTTAGCTTTATATCTGATGGACAAGGTAAATGTCCATGAATTTTCACATAATTTTCCAAAGCTATATCAATTTTTCTTAATTTTAATCTTGTACTAAACTCTTTAGCTATATTTGTTAATGACACAGACTTCATCGTCATTTTCATAAAAATTGATATACATATAATTACTACCCCCATTTCCAAAATGGTAAATGCTTTTTTGTTTAATGTCATGGCAATAATTTTTCTATAATTGAATCTAATATACTAAAATGTTTTAAATTTACTCTAACATTATCTCCACAAATATCAATAAAGCCATTCTTCTTAAGAAAATCTAAATTTTGATCATTAATTATTTCATAAATATTTTTTATATCTAAATAATTTTGTACATCACCTAAAAAGATACCATTACTTTTTCTCAATCCCATTAATATTATTTCTTCTATAAATTCATCCTTTGTCAATGTTTCAAAAGATTCATAACCAAAACCTTTATCTAATACATTTTTCATCCATTTTTGTGGTTGTTTTATATTTTCTACAGCTATTCTAATTTTATACCCATTTAAACATTCACTGTCCAAACACAATCTTCCATGAGCACCAGCCCCTACTCCTATCCATTCACCACTGTTCCAATAATTCAAATTATGTTTACATTCATATCCATATTGCGCATAATTTGAAACTTCATATAAATGAAGTTTATTTCTTTCTAAAATATCATTTGTTATATCGTATAATACACTAGATTTATTTTCATCTAAAGTTTTTACATTTTTTTTAAAAAACACTGTACCATTTTCTATTATAAGCTGATAAAGTGATAAATGGTATGGTGAAAGCTTTATTGCTTCATCTAATTCTTTAACCCACTCTTTTAAATCTTGATGTGGTCTAGCATAGATTAAATCAATTGAATATCTATCCTTAAATATTTTTTGCGCCACTTCTATAGCTTGAATACCATCTTTTGCATTATGTATTCTTCCAAAAAATTTTAGTTCATTATCATTAAGTGACTGTATTCCTATAGATAATCTATTTATACCAATATTTCTAAAATCATGAAACTTATTTACTTCAACGGTAGTTGGATTAGCTTCCATAGAAATTTCAACATCATCATCAATCCCCCACAAACTATCAATACTACTCATTAATGATTTTAAAAAATTTACACTCATCAATGAAGGAGTACCACCACCAAAAAATATTGTTCCAATTTTTCTACTTTTCGTTTTACTATGATAGTATCCAAGTTCTTTTACATATGCCCTTAAGTAATCTTTTTCGTTTATATCAGAAATTATATAAGAATTAAAATCACAATAAGGACATTTTGATAAGCAAAATGGGTAATGTATGTATAATGATAACATTAAACACTATTACTTATTAACCATTTCACAGGAATATGTATTTCCAGAAATAATATTTGCTAATTTTGCTGAACCGAAAATTAATGACAAAGCAAGTGCAATAGAAATAAGAAATTTGAATGAAACAGCCTCAGAACGCCCTGACAAAAAAGACATTCCAACTAATATTATAAACAGAGACATTATAGCTCTTCCAAATTTACCAGTTATTAAATCTATAACATAACATATAGCTTTAGCAACTCCATTACTTTTAAAATCTTCGGTATTTGTTGATTTTGTATATTCAATTATAAGTTTTGAGTATTCGTCTTTCTTATTTTCTAATTGCAACGCATATCCCTCACTGCACGAAGCATTGTTTAGTACTGTTATATACTCGTTAATTTTGCTAAGCGCTTGGTTACTTTGAGATATTACATTTACACCATCATTTTGCGCCTTTGAAATTTTTATTGCCTCGTCATAAACAGTACTTAATTCATTTATACATCTGTTATAAATTCCACCACAACTATTATCAATCACATTACTTTCTGATCTACAAATATTAAAGAAACACAAAAAGCAAATAAAAAATGTAAAAAATACGTTTCTCATTATAATAATTCTCTTATAATTAATAATAATTGATTTATATTATATACTATAATAATATTTTTTTTCAATTAATTTTTAAATTTATTTTATGGCAATTGAACTTCCAGTATTTAATCCAAATCTAATAACGATAGGCAATTTAGGTATAAAATATTACTCATTAGCATATATATTGGGAATATGTTTAGCTTGGATCTTAATAAAAAAATTTTCAAAATACCAAAATGTCTTAAATTTAGAAAATAAAAAAATAGTTGATGATTTTTTTTATTATGCTGTAGTAGGCATATTACTAGGTGGAAGACTTGGTTATGTACTATTTTATAACTTGCCATACTATCTAGTAAATCCAATTGAAATATTTTACATATGGCAAGGAGGAATGTCATTTCATGGTGGTTTCACTGGAGCATCAATTGCCGCTTATTACTTTTGTAAAAAAAACAAAATAAATTTTTTTAGGTTTTGTGACATACTATCAGTGGTTTCGCCAATAGGAATATTCTTGGGAAGAATAGCAAACTTCATAAACTTAGAATTATATGGAAAACAAACAAATGTACCTTGGGCAATGATTTTTCCATATTCAGACATGCAACCAAGACATCCAAGTCAACTTTATGAAGCACTTTTAGAAGGAGTATTACTGTTTTCAATAATGCTATTTATAACTCTTAAAACAAAGTTAAAAACAAAATATTTAAATACTGGAATTTTCTTAACTTTATATTCTTCGTTTAGATTTTTCTCTGAATTTTTTAGAGAACCTGATGTACAAATAGGTTATCTATTCAGTCATGCTACAATGGGACAACTATTAAGTATTCCTATGTTTTTAATTGGTATATTCTTATTAATTAAAGCATATAAAACAACAAAAGCATTTAATTGATAAAATATCTAATTGTACAATAGACAAAACATTGAAATAAAGGAACAAATCTAGAGATAACACAATCTATAAGAGGTGTTCCTTTAAATACTTCAAAATATCTTCTTTTTTACAACAAAAATTACATTCAGAAAAATAACTTCTCGCCAGATTCATGTAGGGTCCATATTTTTTTTGTTCAAAAATACCGATACTATTTAAATCATTAATATTAATCGGTAGTTTTATGTTTTCCAAACTATCTAAAAAATTTAGATATTTATTTATTTTTTCAACATAATATCCAT
The DNA here is from genome assembly GCA_934725005.1 of uncultured Rickettsiales bacterium. The sequence goes on from CAKVBE010000023.1 coordinate 6,636, forward strand.
GGTCATTATTTATGATACTAATAACAATTATACTCTTAATTATATCTTTATCTTTTAAATTAAAAAATAAATTTTTAACGCTATTTTCATCTATTATTCTATCTTTATAACTATTTACTACCTCAATAAACTTGAATTCGTTGTTTGTTAAAACTAGATTCTCTTTTACATAATCTATTTTGTTCTTTGACACAATTAATGACAAACTAAAAACATTTTGCGGTACAAAATTTATAAAATTTTTTATAGAGCAAAAAACCTCAAAATTACTTAAATCTAAATAATTCACACCGAGTATTTCATAAATAAAACCATTTTGTTCCATGATTTTTAGCACTTTAATTGGATAAGTACCATTAATTATTTTTATAAATTCGTGTTTTATTCTTTCTTTAGATAAATTTTTTATGTAATTTTTATACTTAACACAAGCATAAAAACTTTCATAATCGAAATTAAAACTATATTCTGAATAAAATCTAAAAAACCTTAAAACTCTAAGATAATCTTCCTGTATTCTTTTCTCAGGTTCACCAATAAACTTTATCATTCCATTTTTTAAATCATTCAGACCATAAAAATAATCATACAGATTACCAAGATGATCTACGTACAATGCATTAAATGTAAAATCCCGTCTTTTTGCATCCTCAAAGTATGAATTAGTATAAATGACATCAGCATGTCTGCCATCCGCATTTAAATCATATCTTAATGTTGTAATTTCATATTTATTATTGTTTATAATTGCAGTCACAGTCCCAAATTTTAGACCCGTTGTCAAATATTTAATATTATTACTTTCTAAAACATTTATAACTTCAATCGGCTTCAACTTCGTTGCAAAATCAAAATCGTCTATTTTTCTATTTACAATGTAATTTCTCACACAACCGCCAACGAGCATAAGTTCATCAGTTTTGTTTAATAGATCAAACAAAACAGCAACACCGCCATGTATTAAATTCTTGAAATTCAGATTGAACATCTGTCGATTTTTAAAACTTCTAAAACCTAGCCTTAACCAAACTATCTATGGAAAAGGCTAATAAGAAACATTATTATCTATAATTCTTTGGATTAATCCAAGAGATCAAGCCATCCGGTCTTTTATAGACCACATTAATAAGCCCATTGTTCTTATTTATAAACATAAAGGCCGGCAAATTTAGCAAATCCATCTTCATCAATGCCTCGTCTATAGTTAACTCTTCTATTTCTGTTTCTTTTTCCTCTACAACTTTTATCTCATCCTTATCATCTTTAACTGATGAATCTTCTGTATTAAATACATCTTCTAAAATAGATCTATTAGCCAGTATATAAGGTAAATCGCTCACAGAAATTTTATTCCTATAGTCCCTCAATTTATTTTTGTATTTTCTAAGTTGAGATAGTATTTTCATCAAAGCCATATCAAACGATTGATATATATCATACGCTTCAGCTGAAGACTTTACCAAAATTCCCCTTCTCTCACCTTCATTTATAACAATTTTTGCTGTTATAATTTTACCATTCTTTGTAAACACAACCTTCACATCGGCTTTATCACAATTTATAGCTTTGTTTATAGATTGCACCAATCTTTCCTCAACATAAGAAGGCAAGCTTACTCCTAATGAAATATTTCCAGATATATCTAATTTCATATAAAATAAAGTTTATTCAACTGTGCTAATAGTTAAACATTAAATAGCTTAAGTCAAATAGAATTAATAATAAAAAAAATTTATTTAATTATTGACATCTATCTAATATTATTGTATAATTATACTATATTATTATTTACTTATAATAAGGAAGTTATAATGGAAAATTTTTTTAAAACAACAAACATTTCAAAACAAACTTTAGCTAACATATACGATTCTTTTGAGTTAAAGAAAACTAGTAATACCGAACGTTTTATGTTAAAAGACTGTGAAAAGTTGATAAATAGTGTAAAGGAAATAAGTAACAGTAAAGAACGTAACAAAGTGATAAATATATTAAATTCTATAATTAAAGATTTTTTAAATTATGAAACATTAACTTGGATATCTGATAAAGAATTTATTGAAAAATTGTTTCTTATCAGAAAAGAAGGATTTCTTCATGATGAATACAATCCGTACACAGAAATCGCAAAAGCAACAACTAGAATGAGTCTCTTAGCTGAAAATATGAAAAAAGAAGTATGTAAAGATGAAAAAAATCATTCTGACAAAAAAAAGCAAATAGATGCATTAATAAAAGAGATTGAAGATAGAAAATATATTGATATAATTAAGAACTTTAATCAGATCTTTAAAGATTATTACACAATAGAGGAAATTGGTCTAGAAAATTACCTACAATCAGCACAAGCTATTAAACAAACCCTAAACGAATTAAATGAGATTATAGCACTAAATAATTTCAATAAATTAAAAAAAGAAAGTAAGGAATACTTGGAAAATATAAAAAATATAATACTTGAGCATTATTTTAATGAAGAGAATAAAAATAGATTTCTGGACAAGGCTTTAGAGCTAGAGCAAAAATCAGACTCAGAGTATGACAAAAAAATTGTAAATTTTTTCAAAGAAAACTTTTCTAACGAGTATGAAGAAAAAATAAAGATTGAAAAAAATACAAAAATGTTGTTGTTACCATGTTTAAATAGATGTGATAAAGAAGGATATTTAAAAAAATTGTTAGAAGATATAAAAACAAGAGGTATAACTCTAAAATTAATTGAAGAAATGTACTGCGAAAATAAATGTTACATAGACAACGAAAAACAGGAAAAAGAAGCTGAAATGTCAAAAAGAGAAAAACCGGGTCTATTTGCAAAAATTTTTGGTACAAAAAACAAAGTTAAAAAAGGGAAACAGAAACATTTAATAGAATATAGTCCAGAGGCCGTAAAAAAAGGATGTATAAATGAAAAGATAGAAAAATTCTTTGATAAATTAAAAAAAGAAAAACTTGTAAATGAGTTTAAAATAAATGAAGATGGCAAATTTATAGTTGAGTTTAAACAACAGGTTTTACCCGACAAAAATAAAGAAGAAATAAAAGCAGGTGCTAAAAAAATAATTGAAGAAGTTCAACCAAAAGTAAATGTAAGTACTACAGAAAAATATTCAGAAGATGATTTTGATAAATCAAAAAATACTAATTCTGTAGAAGAAAAACTTGTAGATGAGATTAAAATAGGCAATAATAACAAGTTCATGGTAGAACCTGAAGAACAGATTTTGTCTAATAAAAATAAAGAAAGGATAGAAATAAGAACTAAAAAAATAGTTGAAAAATTTCAACCAAAAGCAAAAGAAAGTTTCACTGAAAGGTATTTAAGAAATAACGAAAGTGTAAAAGAGAACAAAATAGAAGAGAACGAATCAGAAAGAGGTGTAAAGAAATTAGTAAAATTCTTTGAAAATAAAAAAGAAGGTGAAAAAAGGTGTAGTGTTAGATGCTAATACCATCTAAATACAGATAATCCAGCATTGATTTAGAAAAATCAATGCTGATTTTTTATACATCAAGCCAATATATTATAATTTTCTATTTCTATTGGATTTTCTTTTGCTATTTCATCCAATAATTTAAGTCGTGCTAAAAATTTTTCTAATTTGTTCAAATAGATCATATTAGCTGAATCGCTTGGAGCGCAAGGAGGATTATCATGAACTTCAGCAAATACACCAGATACACCAACAGATATAGCAGCTGATGCTAAAACTAATGCCATATCTCTATTACCACCAGTTACTCTTCCACCAGGTAGTTGACAAGCATGTGTACAATCAACAGTTACAGGAGCCCATTGTGACATAATTGGAAATGCTCTCATATCCATAACAAGTGTACCATAACCAAAAGCAGTTCCTCTGTCACTTAGAATAACATCATGATTCCCAAAAGAATTAATTTTTTTAACAACAGATTCCATTGTCCATGGAGCTAATTGCTGCATTTTTTTAACATGTATAGGCT
>CAKVBE010000024.1 GCA_934725005.1 uncultured Rickettsiales bacterium
GATCTATAGCGCACGCACCTAAAACAAATAAACATAAAAAAGATATAAAATATTTCTTCATAAAAAAACCTATATTAATTGTTAATATTATATTGTCCTCATTATTCCACCATTCTTTATGGAATCATTTATGTATTCACTTAAAATATCATATAATTCTCTTCCCTTATTATAAGGTAAACCATCTATATTTACTACTGGATCGCTTACATCAGTTGTTATTAGTTGTACAAAACAGGATCCAAAACTTTTCTGTGTTATAGTTTGCTTTATCTCTATATCCGTTACTCTCCACAATTCAAGATTTGAGACAGATTTTGATAAAAATCCTTTTTCAATTGTTAATCTTTGTGGTGTCAATATATATTTCGTTGTACTAATATATATTTTTAGTTTTATGTACTTAAATACAGCTATGGCAATAAGCGCCAGAGAAATATAATTATAAATTGATGTCGACAAGTTGGCTATATCAAAACCAAACAAATTTGAATTTAATTTTAGAGCAAACAAAATATTTTTCAGAAATTTTACAAATATTGCTAAAAACAGTATGGAATAGACTGGATAGAATCTATCCTTCATTCCAGATTTTTCGGGAGAAAATTTATACGATTTTTTCTGTTTGCTTTCTATATTACTATTATTTTCCATAACCCGTTTACTTAGTTATTTATACTTTTTTTATTTATTACTATTGACACTATCTATTTCTGCAATAACGGCATTGAATTGCGATTGACTACATAATCCCAACAAAACTGGATCTCTTGGTTTTATCTCCTTTATATTCCAATGTGTTTTATTTCTTATAGACTCAATCATAGGCGTCGTTGTATTTACTAATTTTCTTATTTGTTGATTTGTTATATTTGGATAATTTTTAACTAAAAACATTATTCCGTCTGGCTTATCGCCACGTCTAGCCATAGGTACATACGTAGTATTCTTTCTCGTTTTTTTAACCTCTATAGTATCGGCTATACAGTTACATAAAACTAACTGTTTTGTACTATCTTTTTCACATTCCTCTATATTTTCTCTTGTAAGTTGACCATTTTCAATTGGGCTCCTTCCTATGATATCATTAGCTACATCACCATCTGCTATTCCGTGTACTTCCAATTCATGCAATCCACAAAAATCAGCTATTTGTTTAAAACTTAAACTTGTATTATCTATTAACCATACTGCCGTAGACTTTGGCATAAGCGGCAATCTCTTGTTATAAACCATCTAAAATAAATATGTCAAATTCTTTAATTAGTCAGAAATATAAATACCTATTAAATTTATGTCAATTATTTTTTTAATGCGTACTCATAAATAACAAACGGATGCTGCTGAATCAACCATTAGTTTAATACTATAAAAAGATCACTGTATAACGTTTATATCAACATCTTTGATTAGGTCCCTAAAGAAGTTTTCTTTACTATTAATCTTATCTTCCTTATACTTATTATAACTGAATTTGGAGATTTCTTCTTCTTTTAATATCTTCTTTGATAAATAACCTTCGTTATCGAAATACAACAAAAGTATTTGTTCACCGTAGCTCTTTGTTGCTTCTACACCATATGTATTTTCAAAATATGAATGATATAAAAAAGTGTTATTATCAAACTTATACGATGGTTCACCAAGCATTTCTATAACATTGTCTTTATATGTTATACCTTCCTTTACATTATTAAACATAGAACTGTCAATATAACAACCCTTTTTATTTAAAGAGTTACAAGAAACTAAAAAAAACACAGTTGCTAGAAAAAAAATTTTAAAATTAAACATAATTAACCTAAATGGTGCATCCGAGAGGATTCGAACCTCCAACCACCTGTTTCGTAGACAGGGACTCTATCCAATTAAGCTACGGATGCATTTATTCTGTAAATTGTATATGAAAAAAAATAAAATTAAATATCATTTTACTCATTATTTTTTTCTATACGTTCTTTTCTTCTTTTAATCTTTTTATTTTTTTCTTTTAATTCTTCAACCTTTTCTTCTTGTTCTTTTTTAAGGTCTTTGTTTTGTTCTTGAGATGCATTATACTCTGCTAACTTTATTTTTAAATTATTGACCTTCATTAAAGCTTCACTGTGTTTAATAATTTGCTTATCATTTTCAGACAATTGATTTTCATCTTCGGTTATATTTTCAACAGCGGCACCAATTTCTATTTGATCATTTTCTAAAGATTTTATAAGTTCACTATCGCTGTCACAAGCACCTATTTCTTCAACACCTTGTATGTATAACACATTTCCTTCGTCTGTGTATCCTATGACTATTTTATCCTCATACTTCTCATCAGTATCAACAAGTTTTAATTTTTCAGCCATGACTTCCATAGTCTCATCATCATTAATACCAAGGGCTCTCTTTAGAGATTCTCTACCTTCTTCATTTAAATCATTAATAATCTGATTTTTCAAACTGTTAGCTTCTTTTGCAATATATTCACCATTTATTCCAAGTTCATTATTTATTTCTCTATCTAATAGGCTTCTATCTTTAGAAACGTTCATTAATCTTCTTAATTCATCAGCACTATAACTTGTTTTTCTAATTACCGTCTCATTTTTATTTAAATTTCTTTTTATTCTGTTTTCTGTACTGTATTTATTTGTATTAAAACCTGTAGCTCTTATATGTTTCATTATTTTTTTGTAATCTTCAGTGGAAATGTTTCCATCGATAAGTTTATCTATATCCATTTTTCCAGCACCAATAATAGACATATCAAAATAACCTCTTTTTGACATTCTGGCCAATCTGGAAATGTTAATTAAATTTTGTTCTCTGTTTGTTCCAGCGATACTATTGAGCAGTAAATTTTTTTCAATAAAGTTTATTGTACTTCTACCTAATCCAGCTAGACTTAATTTAGCATTATGGTGTAAACCTTTACTAAAATTATAATCAGTATTTATTACATCATTTTCAATGTTATTAAATAATAATTCTCCACCGTTTAATGCGTTTAATTTTTCGTTTTCTGTAATTAATCCTCTTTCAACAGCTAAATCTAAATTTTTTCCAAATTCAGCTTTATTATTGTTAAGATTATATTTTTTTAAGTTACGTTTTATGTTTTCATTAATCATTGTATTGAAGCGCGTTTTATATGCATTTCTTTCAGTTTCGCTCAGTTTATCATTATTTATCTGTTCTATAATATTTTGCACTTCTTTATCTTTAACAATCAATTCTAAATCTTCTATTATCGATGGCCTGTTCTCTCTTTTTTCTTTTCTGATTTCGGCAAATTTTTTTAAATCATTTCCAATTATCTGATCATAAATTGAGCCTGTAGTCTTTTTAACTACCCCAAAACCACTAGTAAATGTTTTTCTCAGGGAAAATTTTCCTTTATCAAGCATACTAAAACTACTTATTCCAGTATACTTATCCAATGTCTTAAAACCAGCAGTTCTTCTTATAAATCCACTAGTTTCTTTTTCAATTGTATTGTAATTTGTTGCATTAATAAATTGATCAGCTACATTTCCACTTTCAAAAAATCCAATTCCTGTTGCTTTTTTGTCTCCATAACTATTATCACTTGTACCTCTTGTAAAACCCTGACCATCAAAGTTTAAAAGAGACGTTAGCATGTTTGTTAAAAAAGAACAAAAGTGTTTAAATAGATATATATAACACGCCAATATAATTAGATCAAAAATTAAATTAAAGAATCTATCAGAACCATATATTGTAGCAATATATGTGTCACCGAAGATTATATCTAAAATACTTGCTATTGTTTTACTTCCTACACTCATTTTATAAACCCATTGTATTTTTTAACAATTCAGAAACATTTTCTTTACATATTTCATATCCTAATAAATCTAGGAATTTATTATTAATTAATCCGCATGCAAAGAATAACACAAAGAAAAATACTATTAACTCAAACATTCTTGAAACTAGATAATTCAACCAACTTTTAAAATATCCATTTGTAGTTTCAAAGAACATAAATAATATGAATATTGGAGCCAGTCCGATAACTATTGTTAATTGCAACAAAGTTTTTAGGTATGGAATAACGGTTCCTAATAAAATTAATACATACTTAAATAGTAGGTAATATATAAATATTACTGGTATTATTCCTATTATTGGAAATGTAAATAAAATTGATAAAATCTTCAAATGAACTTCTTTTGAGAACAAGAAATAAAATATATTATCAAGGAATTTAAAGTTCTTAGATAAATATAATTCAGTTCCAGAACTAGTAATATTGTAGTTAAATATACTATTATTTGTTATGTCAAAATTTACAAATACCCTAGAAAATACATCATATATCAAATCTATAATACCAATTGTACCATTTACAAGAAAATTTATAAATGTTTTGTTAAATAGAGCCCAAGCATCTTTACTCAAGAAAGCAAATAATAAAGCTATCTTAAAACAGAAAATCATGAGATTTTTCATATCAACTTTTTTATATCCGAGCATAATCATAAATCCATTTATAATTACGTATAAAGCTAATAATGCTCTAGCTAGATTTCTTGTTATATCGTTTACTATACTATTATATAATTTAAACATTATACCATCTTTTCTGTCTGTATTAGAATCAGGTTCTGAAGTTCCCAGCATGAACTTTTCAACAGTTGTAAGAAATGTTTCTATTAAGCCTTTTGATTCCTTTACATTAAATCCGTTTAAAAATTCGAGTTTATAACTACCTTGGTTATCTTCATAATATCTATCAAGTATTATGAACTTTATTATTTCACCGAAATCATATTCAACGTTTTTACCATTGTTATTTTCAGCATATTTTTTAAATAACCTGTTATTCTCAGTTTCCTCAAATCTAAATTTTCCAACAAAAGTCCTAGTCGTTTTTATTTTATCTTGTTCATTATCTTTATCGCTTTTACTAATAATTGTTTTATCGTTATAACAAGCTTGATTAAACATACTTGTTGAATTTGCTATAACTAATCCTGGATCTCTTACACCGTATTTATATAATAGATCTTCATGTAATTTTATATCATATATAGTGTCTATCATGCCAATATTTAATATATTCTTTTCCTCGCTGGTAACGGCTTTTATCTTAGATTTATTATTTTTGAGGACTTCCTCACAAAATCCACCAGCATCACACTTTTCATCTTTTATATTACCTATATCTTGACCATTATTACAAAGTAAATCACAATAATTATAATCTCTATCTAGATAATAGCTTACACTAAAAAATTCACTTAAAAAATCACTAACCCTGTACGAATATGTATTATTGGTAGCAATTACATAGTTTTCATTAACTAAATTTGAAACTCCAGAAACATGCGATTCTGGAATAAAATAAGGTGTTTCGCATACTGCTTTGTTAGCAACTAAATGATGTAAATGTTGTGGTTGTGATTTACCATCACGACCAAAAAATCCCATATATAAACCCATTCCCCTGTTTAGCCAACATTGTTGTTGTTCATTTGAGTTTAATATTTGATATTTTAAACCATTTTTAGAATCTATAATGTTAACATCAGAATAATAATTTTTTATGTAATAAAATTCATTCTCAATGTCTGTTTCGCCGAAATAATAATTTTTCCTACCATCTTTATCTATCTCTGGCATTTTTTTATACATGTTACATATGAACTTATGGTCTGGTGTATCAATATCTAAGAAAGAACGATCTTTTTGATTAGAATTTTTAATTTTCATAATTTCATCACCAAACCATGGTATCCATATACCAGTTATATTTATTTTCTTATAATCATAATTTGATTTTATTCCAAAGTCTTTAAAATCGCTTTTTTGCGTCGTTTTTTCGTATGAATATGTACCTTTTACATTATAGCTTTCAGGAACGGCTGGTACTATCTTAAGTTTATCATCATTGTCCAAATCGAAGTCGCCAAGACAGGTCAATTCATCGCTATTGAAATAACCATTTAGTGCTACGATACCAACAACATATAGTGCTATCGTTAAAACTACCAATACTACAGCGACTATCAAAACTATAGGACTTCTTAAAAAAAACAAAATATGGTCTATCGCACTATTGAATAATTCTTTTATTTGCCTGCAAATCTTGGACAATGCACCATCACTGCTGCTGGACAAGTTCTCTATCCCTTCTTCTATCTTCCTGAATCTCATAATAACACATATATTAGTGGTACCCGCGGCCGGACTTGAACCGGCAAGGGACGAATCCCCACAGATTTTAAGTCTGTTATGTCTACCATTCCATCACGCGGGCCTTCTGAGTAGATTATACATTATAATAAATAATAATCAAGAAAAAATTAAATCTTTAAATGCATAATCTCGCTTGACTTGTATATTTAAAATAATAAAAACTAATTTGTCAATAATTAATATTTTAGTTTATTTATATAAATTTGATTTTATTATGTTTTAATATGCTAATATTTATGACAAAATTATAAATTTGTATGCTGAATGAATTAATGATAATGATCAAAAGAAAGTTTTGTTTTGATGATAAAAACATAAATGGTTACAAAATATGTAATGCTAATATCTATAAGAGAACTGCAGCATTCTTGATAGATTTACTCGTAATTTTACTGACCGTGATAGCATTTTTAAGTTTTACATTGAAAAAATATAACATTGATACTGAGGCAATAAAACAAGTGGAACAAGAGTCTATAAAACAAAAGGAAGAGACTAAAGCTTTAACTAAGAAAGTTTTTAATACAATATTGTTAACAACTTTTGTGTATTTCTTGATATCAAACATGTACATCAAGTCAACTATAGGACAAAAAATATTAAAACTCAGGATTATATCAGTAAACAACAATAATATAACAAATTATGAAATATTTAACAAGGCGTTGTTCACAGCTTTTATAATAACGATAATGAATGTCTATATTTTAATTATATTTTTCGTAGTCCCACTGTTATTAACAAATTATAAAGTCACATTAATTGATATGATAACAAACACAAATATTATAGAGGTAAAAAATTTAAAATAAATCATGACTAATAATCACATATTGATAGTGGATGATGACGATAGAATAAGGGAATTATTAGAAAAATACCTAAGAAAAAATAATTTTATTGTATCAGTTGCCTCAAATACAATAGAGGCGCGTGAATGCATAAAAAAATATTCAATTGACTTGATTATATTAGACTACATGATGCCAAATGAAAGCGGAATGGAGTTTTTAAATAAATTAAGAGCTGAAGATAACAATACATTAATCATAATGTTAACTGCTCTTGGCGATGTTGAAAATAGGATAGAAGGCTTATCATATGGAGCTGATGACTACATAGGAAAACCATTTGATCCAAAAGAGTTAGTATTAAGAATAAACAATTTATTAAAAAGAAGTGGAAAGATAGTAGAAAATCAAAACACTTTTTGCTTCGGCAGATTTAAATTTAATTTAGAGAAAAATGAATTATTTGACTCTTGTATAAATGAAATAGTTAAATTAACGGATACTGAGGTCAAGATTCTAAAAATATTTTATAATTATAAAAACCAAATACTAACAAGGGAAGAGATTTGCAATTTTTGTGATGATATAAATGAAAGAAGTGTCGACGTTCAGATAACAAGATTGAGAAAAAAAATAGAATGTAATCCAAAAAATCCAACGTTTTTAAAAACAATAAGGAATAAAGGTTATCTGTTTGTTATGTAAAAATTACTTTATTCATAATAGAGTATAAAAGAATATAAATTACTATTGATTTAAAAAAAAATTGCTATACTGTATAAGATAACGATGTAGTAGTCGTGCAATTTTTATTAAAATATACATACCAGTTGTGCTTTGGTGTCTTGTTAATAAGGGATTGTAACTGGTAAATGTATAACCAAAGGTAATTTGAAATGACAGAAGAAAATTTAGAAATTCCAACAGAAACTGTTGAAAATACAAGCGAAAAAACTTTTACAATTAAAGATTTATTGGAAGCAGGTGTTCATTTTGGACACAGGACCATGAGATGGAATCCAAAAATGGCTCCATATATATATGGTTCAAGAAACGGCATTCATATAATAGATTTAACACAAACTGTTTTATTGCTAAATGACGCTATGAGAATTTTAAGAGAAGTAGCAAAAAAGAAGGGTAAAATACTGTTTGTATGTACAAAGAAACAAGGCGCAGATATAGTTGCTAAAATGGCTGAGAATTGTGGTCAATATCATGTAACTAATAAATGGTTAGGTGGTATGTTGACAAACTGGAAAACAATTTCCCAATCAATTAGAAAAATTAAAAGCATAGAGAATCAATTAGTTAGTGATGACAAATTGGTTAAAAAAGAAAAACTATATCTACAGAAACAAAAGGAAAAATTAGAAGAAAATTTTAATGGTATCAAATCAATTGGTGGTAGACCAGATTTAGTTTTTGTTATAGATGTACCAAAAGAGAATTTAGCTATAGCTGAAGCAAAATCATTACATATTCCTGTAATGGCTATAACAGATACAAATGCTGACCCAGATAAGGTTGATTATGTGATCCCAGGAAATGATGATTCTATAAAAGCTATTCAATTATATTGTGATATTATAGAATCTTCTTTAGAAGAGTTTAAACAAAATCCAGAAGAAGTAAAAGTTAAAAGACAACCGCAAAGTCAAAAAAAATCTAAGTTTGTCGGTAAAGGAAAAAATTTTGATAAAAAACAAGCTAGGAAAACTGAAAAAACAGAAAAAATCAAAGAAGAAAAAACTGTAGAAAAAGTTTCCGAAGAAAATAAGTAATTATTATAAAAGGTGAGAAATCACCTTACAATGTTAAATTTAAGAGGTTTGTAATGGCAAATTTAGAATTAGTAAAAAAATTAAGAGAAGCAACTGGTTGTGGTATAGGTGACTGTAGTAAAGCTTTAAGTGCTTGTGCAGATAATTATGAAGAAGCAGTTGATTGGTTAAGAAAAAAAGGTCTTTCAACAGCAGCAAAGAAAACGTCAAGAGCTACAACAGAAGGTTTAGTTGGTATTTTTAATAAAAAAAATATTGCAACAATAGTTGAGATAAACTCAGAAACAGACTTTGTTGCCAAGAATGACCAATTTCAAGGATTAGTTTGCGATGTTTTAGAAGCAGGTTTATCTTTAAAAGATTATGTTGATTTTGTAAACGATGTTAAAGAAGTTATTGTAAATGGTAAAAAGATATCAGATGAATTAACCAACAAAATAGCAGTTATCGGAGAAAATTTGCAAATAAGAAGAGGAAAAACGATCGAATTAAAAGATAAAGGTTTGATAGTTTCTTACATTCATAACGCAGTTTCTGATAAACTTGGTAAAATCGGTGTTTTAGTTTCTTTAAAATCTGATGCTAGTGAAGAAAAATTACAAGAATTAGGAAAGCAAATAGCTATGCATATAGCGGCTACAAAACCTGAATTTTTGAATAAAAACTTTGTTCCAGCAGAAAGATTACAAAGAGAAAAAGATGTTTTCAGTGAACAAGCAAGAAATTCTGGTAAGCCGGCAAATATTATTGAAAAAATGATTGATGGTAGAATTAGAAAATTCTACGAAGAAGTATGCTTATTAGACCAAAATTTCGTTATGGATGATAAAATGAAGATTTCAGATGTGTTAAAAGCATTTGAAAAAGAAAATGGCTGTTCAGTAGAAATAGCTGATTATGTTTTATACGTTCTTGGTGAGGGTCTTGAGAAAAATGAGACAAATTTTGCTGACGAAGTAAACTCAATCGTAAATAAAAAATAATTTTATTAAACAACCCTTACAAAAATGTAAGGGCTTGCAAACTTTAATTATGTACACAGATAAAAAAATAGAAAAATATGTAGGTTTATTGTTGGAATGGAACAAAAAGATTAATTTGATCGGTAAATCCACGATTGAAGACATTTACAACAGACATATCCTTGATTCCAAACAATTATTAAAATTTTTTACAAAAGAAGAACTAAAAAACCTGATATTTGCAGACTTTGGAACTGGAGCTGGTATTCCAGGTATTATTTTATCAATATCTGGTGTAAAAAATATTTATTTAGTTGAAAAATCTTTCAGAAAGTGCCAATTTTTAAATGAAGCAAAAGAAATATCAGACAACAAGATAACAGTTATAAATAAAAATATCTTTGATATAAAAGATATAAAGTTTGATATAATAGTTTCAAGAGCATTAGCGCCGTTAAATGAATTATTGAAAATGGTAAAACCATTTTGTAAAATTAACACAAAATGCGTTTTTTTGAAAGGTAAAAAAATATTAGAAGAAGTAAAAGAAGCAAAAAGAAAAGTCAATTTTGAATACAAACTATTTGACAGTGAAACTTCCGATGAAGGAAAAATAATTATTATAGAAAAATTATAATCATTTCAAATATTTAATGTATTTTTAAGCTTGACAAGACCACAAAATATGATATAATGTGTATAATGAAAAGAATTGTTGTAGGTAAATTATGAAAATGGAACAGATAAAAAATAAATTAGAAGACCTTTACAACAACTA
>CAKVBE010000025.1 GCA_934725005.1 uncultured Rickettsiales bacterium
GTATGATGACCTAAATTTTCTTGTACTGTTTTAACATCGTCACCGGATCCAAGTGAAATAACGGCGTACGAGTGCCTCAGATCGTGGAAACGGATATGATCTAATTCCAATTTTTTAACTATTTTCTTAAAATTCTTATACACCGTAAAATGTGCAAAATGGTTTCCCATTTCATTGGTAAAAACCAAATTCTCTTTGTTGTTCCACAAACTTCCGCATTTTAGCCGATTTTCAATTTGCTCTTTTCGTTGCTTTTTTAAAACTTCTATAACCGAATGTGCCGGGGTTATTTTTCTTGATTTATCATTTTTTAGTGGTGCAAGTATATATTTACCGCCGATTTTCTTTTCTTTCTGGAGTTGTTTATTTATAAGAATTACTCCATTTTCAAAATCTATACAGTCCCAAGTAAGGCCCATAACCTCGCCTTGCCTCATGCCAGTAAATAAAGTAACATAATACAAATTTTCAAATTTATGCCCTTTTATTTCTCTTACAAACATTCCAAGTTCCTCTTCGCTCATAATACTAAGTTCCTTTTTCTCTATGCGAGGTAACTTACATGCTTCTGTGGGATTAGAGCGCAAATAACCTATTTGCACGGCTTGCTTTAAACTGCTGTGAAGTACCCCATGAAGATTTTTAATTGTTTTGGGAGATAATCCGGAACCGAGCTTTTCATTATAAAAACTTTGCACCATCGGAGCGGTTAATTTTTGTAGACTGACGGCACCCAAACAAGGTTTTATATGATTTTTGACATGATCGCTGTATGAACGCACTGTGAACGGCTTAACAGATCCCAAATAGTCTTTAATCCAAATATCCATCCACGCACCGACAGTCAACTTACATGGTTCTGTGTATGTTCCTTCATCTACGCTGGCGCTTAGCTGCTTTAATTTTTTGACTACTTCCGCTTGTGTATTTCCGTAAACAGATTTTCTTATTTGCTTTCCGGTTCCCGGGTGAAATCCTAAAGTATATCTTGCCTCCCATTTACCGTCTTTACGTTTTCTGATATTCCCTTCGCCACTTGCTCTGCGGCTGTTATTTTTTCTTGGCATTTATTCCCCTTCTTTGGTTTTTTGATCATCATTTGTTGGCTCAGAGTGAATTTTTGCCAATTCATTTCTATATATAAACGCTTTTTCATTTAGGTAATGCTCCGTACAAATTTTTTTCATAGCTTTATTAAATGTTTCTTTGCTCATGGATTTAACTGTATTTTTGCTCCATGAATCAAAAATGTCATTTAAAACTTTTTCTATATTTTGAGTGCAACGATCAATAACTTTTCTCCTTATTTCCCGCATTTTTTCTTCAAAATTGTTTTCTATGTAGTCACGCCATATTTCGATCGTTTCTATAACAGTACCATCCACATTTTCTGATACTGTAATACTGCCTACGTTTTTTGATCTGCTTTTAACGAGTATTAACAATGCTATTTCATCTTCTATAAAACTCACAATATTTTGAATAAAACCATCGCTAAACATGGTATTTATAACTTCTAATTTACTTGGGTGGCTTGTGTTTAAATATTTTACAAATTCTTCGTCAAGCCCCGTAAAATTGCACACTTTGATAAGATCAGCCGAATAAGACCTAGCATCCGTTTTCCCCAGCAAATAATCACTCGAAACATTAAAAAATCTCGCTATATTGCTTAGCTTTTCTGCATTTGGCTGCATGGAACCATCCATATACTGCGATACGCTTTGGCGTGAAACCCCTAATGATTTTGCAAGTTCGATTTGAGTAGTTTTTGAATCCTCCATCAGACCTCTGAGCCTTGTTGCAAGGCATCCATCATACCCCTTTATGTTTTTTGACACTTCCAAATTTTTCATTCCTTTAATGTTATTTTTTCTTGCGTTTTATATTATATAGCAACTTTTATTGACAGTCAAGCTATTTTTAATTAATAATATTAAATGTAGGCAAAGCCTACCAATTTTAGTAAAAGGAGAAATAATCTTGAATAAGCTTACAAACTGGGAAAATCTCCCAATCGCTCTTAACGCAAAACAAATTTCAGAAATTTTAAATATCGCACTGCCGAATATATACGAGCTTTTTCACCGCAAAGACTTTCCTGCCATAAAAATAAGCTCAAAACGAATAATAGTGGAGAAAAATCAATTTAAAAAATGGCTCGATGAGCAAAGCGGTACGGCTTCGGGAGTTTAAAATGGTAAATTTATTTGAAGAAATCAAAGCACGGCTTTATTTGCCGGAAGTTGCAAAGTTTTACGGAATGGAAATTGATAATAAAAACAAAGCCATTTGCCCGTTCCACGATGATCATCACCCGAGCCTCAGTTTTAAAAATAATAAATTCAAATGCTTTGCATGCGAATCGGGCGGCACGGTTATAGATTTTGTAATGAATTACTTCGGCTTAACTGCCATGCAAGCGGCGCAGAAGCTAAATGACGACTTTAATATGGGACTTATAAAAAGCAATTTAAATACAAAAGACAGGCAAAAAATTCAAAAAATGCACGCAAAAAGGAAAGAAATAAACGCAATCATAGAAACTTTCAAAACTTGGAAAGAAACCACGGAAAAATGGTTTTTAAGAGTATTTAGAGCCTTTCGAAAAATATTTCGGAATTTTGCACCGAAAAAGCCAAAGCAGGTTTCGAAAATCTTTATTATAGCTGCCAATTATTTGGAACACATAAGCTATATACTAGATTTTTTCTTATCGAGCAGCCAAGAAAAGCTACTTGAAGAATATAATGCCATAGAAAGCTGGAAACACAAAATTTTAAAAGAACTCGAGGTATTCTAAATGGATAATGAAGAGTTTGCAACAAAAATAGCAAACAGCGATTTATTTAAAAAATATTTGGCAAATAAAAAAAGCACCATCACCGAAAACGATGATAACACTACACACAACGATATTTTACCGCAAAAAAGCGAAACTTTGGGTTCTTTTTTTGAAAAGATATTTGAAAACACAAGATATATTGCAAAAGAAAACTGCACATATGCGGTAATCTCTAAAAGCAGCAACGAAACCCAAAAGCGGCTTTGTAATTTTGTTGCCTGGATAGAAAAAGAAGTAACTATCGATGACGGACTTGAAACTCATAAAGTCCTAAAAATTTGCGGTAAACATCAAAACGGCGATGATCTGCCCGGTATAGACGTTTCTGAAAATGACTTCCAGAGCATGAACTGGATAATAAGAAAATGGGGCGTTTGCTGCATTTTAGAGCCACACCAATCCGCAAAAGAGAGCCTTCGGCATTGCATTCAGGTAATTTCCAAGAACATAAAAAGCGAAACCGTATTTAAGCATATCGGTTGGAGAAAGTACGGCGGCAAGTGGATATATCTTCATAGCAGCGGAGCGGTCGGAGCGGATAATATCAAGGTTTTTCTTGAGGGCAAAGCTCAAAAATACAGACTGCCGCAAAGCGTTTGCAAGATACATGAAAATTTACAAGATGTTTTTAATACTTTTGAAAAATTGGCACCAAAAAGAATAATATATCCCCTTTTGGCGTATACGTTTTTAACCCCTTTAAACGAGTTTTTAAAAAAGGCAGGGTTTGAGCCGAATTTTGTCTATTTTCTTTTAGGTAAAACGGGTTCGGGCAAAAGTACACTTTCGGCATTATTCCTTTCGTTTTTTGGAAATTTTTCTGGTACCGATTTGCCCTTTTCTTTCATGGATACTCCAAATGCCATAATGAGCAGTGCCTTTGCTTTAAAAGATAGCCTTATCTGTGTTGATGATTATAAGCCGAGCTCCAAGGGCGATATGAGTAAAATGGATAACACTGCCCAACAAATACTGCGTTCGGTCGGCGAAAGGACAGGAAGGCAACGGCTCAGTTCGGACAGTACGGTAATGAAACAGCGATATCCGCGCTGTAACGTTATAATTACCGGTGAGCAGTCGCCAAACGTCGGAGAAAGCGGCACGGCAAGGCAAATTATAAGCGAACTAAATCCGGGAGATATAAACTGGCTTGTTATGACAAAAGCTCAGGAAAGTGCAAGAAATGGCGTGTACGCCAAAGTTATGAGGGGATTTATCGAGAATATTCAAAATACTTTTTTAAGCAGTAATGAGAAGATTTGGATAGATATTTTAAAAAGTGAATTTGAAAAATTCCGAACCGATTGGAATGCAAAATTAAAATGGCCCTCGCACCAAAGAATCCCGAGTATGCTTGCTTTTTTGCAAATTGGCTTTAAGTATTTTTTGGAATTTTGCAAAGGTTGCGGTGCACTTTATGAATCTTACGTCACCGAACGTATGAACGAATTTATTAGTATTTTAAATTCCATGGCAGCCGAACATTCTAAATTTTTAAGCGGGGACAAGCCTGCCATAAAATTTATCAGAGCTCTTGGCGATATAATTGCAAGCGGAGCCGTTAAACTTGAAAAATTAGGCACCCCGTCAGGTGCCGATACAAGCAGTAAGGTTTTGGTCGGCTACTACGATGATGATTATTACTATTTAATTTCAAGTGTTGCGTATAATCAGGTTTGCGGTTTTTATTTAAAACAAAGTGAAAATTTTGCCACAAGTTCCAAAGCTCTTTTAAAAGCACTTGCCGATGAGGGCTTAATTAAGAAAAGCGATGGCAGAAACACCATAAATTGTAGGATAAACGGAAAACAAGGCAGGTACGTTTGCTTTTACAAGGATAAGTTTGATAATTTTGAGCCTATGCCCTAAAAATCGGTATCAAAGGTAACACATATAAAAAAATAAGAAAATCTGGCGCTTTTGGATAATACCCTATCATTAAAACAAAGGTAACAAAAGGCACATCGTTACCTTAAAAATTTTGGCAAGGTAACGCTCAAAACACAAATATGTCTGATTTTCAGGCAACTGTTACCTTTGCTACCCCATTTTAAATACAACAAGGAGAATTTAAGTATGAAACCCAAAAAAGATATAGAACTAATCGATGCACATGAATTACAAAAAGATAAAATTTTGGAAGCTTTAACAGTTTCCAAAGATATAAGCGAAGCAAGCAAAATAGCCGGGGTTACCCGCAAAACAATTTATTCTTATCTAAAAGACGAAGATTTAATCATTGGTACCGTGATATAAAGCACACACAGCTGCGGGAAATCAGCGAAAAAATATCAAACGGCACAAAAACTGCGGCTAAATTTTCAATTGAAATTTTAGATGATGCCTCTGCCCCATCAAATGTAAAATTGCATGCAAGCGCCAAACTTTTGGATTTTTATATCAAATTTATTAACATCGAAACAAATATGAATTCTGCGATATTCGAAGAAATCGAAAATTCTTTCGATGTTTTTAAACTTCCGAGCGGTTTATAGGTAACAGATTTATACAATACGAAACAAATAAATAGTCCTTTATTTTTTAATTGAGCAGTAAATCGAATGAATAGTTTATGCTATCGCCGAAAATAAACTTTTCACTTCAGATGACAATTTTTACTTTTATATTAATTTTTTTGCACCTAGTTTTCCTTTGAATTTTCCTCCGACTTCTTCATCGAGCCCCATTGCTCCGCAACGTTTTATCACATTGAAGCCGTATTTTTTACGTAAGTTATCAATCACCATATCTACTTTCTCATCGGACTTTTTAATGGTTTCTACTTGCTTGCTTGGTTTATCGAAAAAGGATAGCTGTTTACAGCCGCCAAGCTTAGTTAAATTGGTAAGCGATATACTTATTAGCCTAATTGGACGTCTACCCTTCCACAACTCTTTTAACAATTTCTTTGCTGCTTCGTACACTTCGTTTGTAGTACTCAGTGGTTCTGAAAAGCTCATTTGATGCGATTGATTTTGGAAATTTAAAAATCTTATTCCAACAGAGATACTATGTGCTTTGTTTCCATCTTTTCTCATGTGACCAGTTACCGCATCCGCAATCGCAAGAAGTACAGTATTCGCTTCTTTTATTGAAGTTAGATTTTTCTCAAGCGTTACAGAATTGCTATATCCTTTAGGTTCGGGTCTTTTAGAAACCACAGGCGAATCATCTATGGCGTTTGCAAAGTTATGCATATACCGGCTTCTTTTATCTCCAAAATGCTTTGCCAAAAACTCTATTTTTGCGTTTGCAAGTTGCCCAATTTTATATATACCTAAAGAATTTAGTTTTTTCGCAGACGCCTTGCCAACGAAAAGCAAATCATGGGCAGGTAAAGACCACATTTTTGCTGGAACTTCGTTTAAAAACAAAGTATGGACTTTATCGGGCTTTTCAAAATCGCTCGCCATTTTGGCACAGAGCTTATTTTCACCAATACCTACGTTAACTGTGAAACCGAGCTCATTTTTTATTCTGTCTTTTATTTCGTGTGCAATTTTGACCGCTTGTTTGGAATCATTAGCTATCCCAGTCATATCAAGAAAACATTCATCAATCGAAAATTCTTCCATAGTTGGGCAGTAGTGGTTACATATATTTTTAAATGCCTTTGAACAAGAACTGTAAAGCTTAAAATCGGGTTTAAATATTTGTAACTGGGGGCATTTTCTGAGTGAAAAAGATAAGGGTTCTCCTGTTTTAACGCCATACTTTTTAGCTTCGTTTGATTTGGCAAGAACTACACCTCGCCTCGTAGTTGGGTCCCCGCCAATACATGAGGCTATTTTTCTTATATCCTCTTCCCCATTTTTAACTCTTTTTACGGCCTCCCACGAAAGAAAAGCACTGTTTACGTCAATATGAAAAATTATTCGGTTCATAAATATTTTCGCCTGCCTTCTAATAAAGAAATTTTATCTTTTTATACTATTCAGCTTTTAGTCACCTTTATAGCACCATCCGCATGGATCTTTACAACATTATCAGGATAGATTGAACAACGAAAAAAGGCACGTAAAACGTTTATGTGCCTATCATTAAATTTTACATTATTATACTAACAAATATGTAGTTTACCATGTTTTTAATTGTTTTGTATAGCCCTAAAAGGTAGATACAGATTTAACTCTTTTTGCAACCTCCCATGAAAGAAACGCACTGTGCACTGCGAAACAGTATGAAAAATGGTAATATTATTCTTCTCAAAATTAATTGATTGCTATTTGAGACCAACTATATCACTCCTTCTCAAACCGCAAAACGCACCGGGTACAATAGCCTCTCAATTTTATTTGTTTCATTATTCTTTTTTATATATAAAAATGCCCACTACAAAACTGTAATGGGCAATAACAAAGGTTACTGGCATTGTGCCAAAGTTGTCATTAATTTATTAAAATTATACTCTTGAGTCTTTTTAGTTATTATACACCAATCAACAATTGACCATATTCCACAACCACCACAAGTAAATAATTTCAATATTCCTAACCCTACTTCGCCAAGCATGAATCTATCCACACCCAAATATCCCAAGAAAATTGAAATCAACAACATCGTCGTAGTATCCTTGAAGCCGATCGTATAAATAATAGATGCTGCAGATTCGTCGGCCTCTTCCAATGTTTTACGTATTGCCATAATCTTTTCTGCCGGAAAAAATTTACCATTTGTTGCTATAAATTGATTAATTTTTTGTTCTTCCATAAATAGACCCCCTTTTATCGCTGCCATATTATCATATATTAGCAAAAATGTCAATATATATTTCATAAAAATATCTAATTATCATTAAAACACACACGGAATATGTCATAATGTCAATTATTTTGTCGTTTTTAAATAACAAGCTTTTATGAATATTAAGCCAAACAACACTAACCATAGGAACCGCTAAATAATTATATCGTATGTATTCATACAGATTAAATTTTATAATTGCATCAAGTGCATGCAGCGTACCGCAAGCAGGACATGGTATGCCAAAAAGTATTTTAAATGGGCATGGGAACTTTACGTAAATCAACAAGGCAATCAAACAGAATAGGAAAATATGTATAAAAATATTATTCGAATTCTTATCAAACTCGCTAAATTTACCTTTTTCCATAACTTTTTGTTTCCCCTTTGTGTATGTGTATAGCAGCTATCAACATTATTGTTGTCGGTAACTATTATGCCACCGATGCCTAAGCCAAGACAATCAAATTGCAGCCGGATCCCTTATTTAATTCCCAAATATTTTAGAACACATATTTTTTTACTCTGTGTAAATACCACATACCCTACCGTGTTTGATTCTATCGTTTTGGTGCAGCAGGTTTTTCAAGTTCAAGAACTAATATGGTCATCACTATTGCCAAAACAACATCAGTAAATGCCACTAGTCGATCTTTTTTCAAGATATAGCCCCAAAAAATTTTATTTTTCTTAAATTTATCATATCCATCACAGAATATTGTGAATGGTTTATTTTTTGTTATTTAAGTTGTTTACTTCCCTTTTAAGATAATTATAGTGTTAAGATAATTATAGCGGAAATAAATTTGTTTGTGTATATTTCGTGTTCTAAAAGTTTTGCCAATATTTTTGTTCTCAGAATAAAAAAGTACCGGCATCCAAAAAACCAATATTTAATTCCGTTCAGTATCATTCCGCTAATCCACACCATATTATTCCGATAGCATTGATATCGTTCCGATAATTTGATATAATCTTCTAAAAACGAGGTGAGAAAAATGTTTTTAACAGTTAAAGAAGTTGCGGAAAAATGGGGCATTTCCGACCGCAGAGTGCGTGTTTTATGTGCACAAGGTAAAATAGAAGGAGCGTATCAAGAAGGCAGAGGATGGAAAATACCGGTTGATGCAAAAAAACCTGAAGATAGCAGATATAAGTCCGCAAAAAGTATCCAAGATATAATAAAAGAAAAAAAGCTTGAGCTCGATTCCAGAAGGCCTCTGACGCAAGGCGAAATGGAACGTCTCAATGAAGAATTTATTGTTGAATATACGTATAATTCCAACGCAATAGAAGGCAGCACTTTGACGCTCCGAGAAACCGATATGGTCTTGCGGGGCCTCACAATTGACCAAAAACCCCTTAAGGAACACATGGAGGCCGTTGGGCATAAGGAGGCTTTTGAATTTGTAAGTGGCTTGGTGAAAGATAATGCGCCTTTGACGGAAAGTGTTATTAAGCAAATTCACTACTTGGTTTTAGCGGATAAAAAAGACGACCGAGGAGTTTATAGGCGCGTTCCCGTAAAGATCTTGGGAGCCAAACATGAACCCGTGCAGCCGTATTTAATACAACCTAAAATGGAAGAACTCCTTAAAAATTACAATGAGAGCACTGAAGAAATTATAAGCAAACTTGCACGATTTCATATTGAATTTGAAGAAATACATCCATTCATTGACGGTAACGGCAGAACCGGAAGATTACTTGTCAACCTTGAGCTTATGAAAGCCGGCTATCCACCGATTGATATTAAATTTACGGACAGAGTTTCTTATTACAACGCTTTTGATGCTTATCACGAAAAACACGATTTATCACCGATGAAAAAACTTTTTGCGTCCTATATTAAGGAGCGTTTGGATGCCTATTTATCTATACTCGGAAAGTAAAATTTGTACCCCTATTTATACCCCTTACGAAAAAATCTTTACCCCTAAAAATACTCCTTAAACGATTATTTTAAATTTTACAAGTTTATGCTAGATTGCATACAAATCCCGAAACTAGCAGATTTGAAGCCACATGATTGATACGCATTATATTGGACTTACCAGGTACTTTATAATTCAAATCCCTCCTTCTCCGCCAAATACAAATCCCACAGTACTGCGGTATTGTGGGATTTTTTATGTTCGTTTTCAGCCGTATACCCCTTAAAATACCCCTTAAAATACCCCTTAAAATACCCCTTACAGATGTATATATAATAAGTAACCAAGTTTAAAATCTTTTGCTTTCATTGATTGTTTGAACTTTAAATCATGGCCCCATTAAATTAATATTCGTACATACAAAAAAGAGACTGTAATCTACAATCTCTTTTTTGCAACATCTTTTGTTTTTTAACTGATACTTCTGATAAAATTATCCATTCTTTGTGCGCTTTTCTTTTTCATGTTTTCTGTTACCCCGCCGTAAACGTCCAATGTAAAAGCAGCGGTATGATGACCTAAAT
>CAKVBE010000026.1 GCA_934725005.1 uncultured Rickettsiales bacterium
CTCCTCCGCCAAGTGAAATAATAGATGATGAAGGTATAAATATTATAAAAAGCTCTATTGAAGAAGCTGGAAAAGCTTTAGGAATTAAAAATTATGCAAGATTAGATATTTTTTATAATAATAAGTCCAAAAAAGTTATTTTGATTGAGGCTAATACATTGCCAGCATTAACTCCATCAACTGTTATATATCACCAAGCATTGGCTGAAGACGACTCTAAAAGTCCTAGAGAGTTTTTAGAGATGCTTATAGAAAATAAGTAATATTTTATTTATAAGACCAATAAAATTATATATTAAACATTAAGTTAGGCGTTATTAGTAATAATGATTAAGTTTTGAATTTAATGTTGATTACTAAAGCGTGTTGGATCCCAAGATCCAACATCGGTCTAAAATGCTTTTTTTGATTTTAAAATTGTTAATGATTTAAAGCATATCTTATACTTTCATCTTTTATATCAGATAAAGCATTTTCCAAAGAGTTAGAAGTAAACTTGTTCATCATTGATTTGATTTTCTCTTTTACCTCGTAACTAAAATCATTAAAACATTCAAGATCTTCAATTCTTTCAAGAATATTGTTATTACATTCTTTGTGATTTAATATTGCTTCGATTAATGTTGGATATTCTTTATCACCTAATTTTATTTCATTTGAAAATAAATCATCTTCTAGGTAGTCAACAATTTTCACTAATACATCATGATTACAACATTCATGATTCAGTATTGCTTCGATTAATGTTGGATATTCTTTATCACCTAATTTTATTTCATTTGAAAATAAATCCTTTTCTAGGTAGTCAACAATTCTAATTAATGTATAGTTATCACATTCTTTATGATTTAATATTGCTTCAATTAGTGTTGGATATTCTTTATCACCTAATTTTATTTCATTTGAAAATAAATTTTCTTTTAAGCAGACAATAATTCCAATTAAGATATTATGATTACAACATTCATGATTCAACATCGCTTCGACTAATGTTAAATATTCTTTATTACCTAATTTTATTTCATTTGAAAATAAATTTTCTTTTAGGCAGGTAATAATTCTAATTAAGACATTATTGTCACAACATTTATGGTTTAATATTGCTCTAACTAATGTTGGATACTCTTCATTATCTAATCTTATCTTATTTGAAAGTAAATTTTCTTTTAGATAAGCAATAATTCTAATTAAGACATTATTGTTACAACATTTATGGTTTAATATTGCTTTAACTAATGTTGGATACTCTTCATTATCTAATCTTATCTTATTTGAAAATAAATTTTCTTTTAGATAGGCAACAATTCTAATTAACATATCGTTATCACATTCTTTGTGATTTAATATTGCTTCGACTAATGTTAAATATTCTTTATTACCTGATTCTATTTTATTCGAAAATAAATCCTCTTCTAGGTAGTTAATAATTTCCATTAATACATTATGATTACAACATTCATGATTCAGTATCGTTTTAATTAGTGTTGAATATTCTTTATCACTTAAATTTATTTTATTTGAAGATAAATCTTCTTTTAGACAGGCAACAATTCTAATTAATATATCGTTATCACATTCTTTGTGATTTAATATTGTTTCGACCAATGTTGGATATTCTTTATTACCAAGCTTTATTTTATTTAAAAATAAATCTTCTTTTAAGTGGATAATAATTTTAATTAAGACATTATTACCACATTCTTTATGATTTAATATTGCTTCAATTAATGTTGGATATTCTTCATTACCTAATTTTATTTCATTTGAAAATAAATTCTCTTCTAGGTAGTCAATAATTCTAATTAATGTATAGTTATCACATTTTTTGTGATTTAATATTGCTCCAATTACTGTTGGATATTCTTCATTACCAAGTTTTATTTTGTTTGAAAATAAATCATCTTTTAATTTGATAATAATTTTAATTAAGACGTTATTACTACATTTTTTGTGGTTTAATATTGCTCCAATTACTGTTGGATATTCTTCATTACCAAGTTTTATTTTGTTTAAAAATAAATCATCTTCTAGATAGTCAACAATTCCCACTAATACATTATGATTACAACATTCATGATTCAACATCGCTTCAATTAATGTTGGATATTCTTTATTGCCTAATTTTATTTTATTTGAAAATAAATTTTCTTTTAGGTGGGCAATAATTTCCATTAAGACGTTATTACTACATTTTTTGTGATTTAATATTGCTTCAATTAATGTTGGATATTCTTCATTACCTAATTTTATTTCATTTGAAAATAAATTTTCTTTTAAGCAGGCAATAATTTCCATTAAGATGCTGTCATCACATTTTTTGTGATTTAATATTGCTTCGACTAATGTTGGATATTCCTTATCACCTAATTTTACTCTATTTGAAAGTAAGTATTTTCTTAGACAGACAATAATTCTAATTAAGGTATCATTATCGCACTTTTTGTGATTTAATATTGCTTCGACTAATGTTGGATATTCTTCATTATCTAATCTTATCTTATTTGAAAATAAATTTTCTTTTAGACAAGCAATAATTCTAATTAAGACGTTGTCATCACATTCTTTATGATTCAATATTGCTTCAATTAATGTTGGATATTCTTCATTACCTAATTTTATTTCATTTGAAAATAAATTTTCTTTTAGGCAGGCAATAATTCTAATTAATATATTACCATTACATTCTTTGTGATTTAATATTGCTTCGATTAGTGTTTGACTCACTTTATTTTTATCTAATTTTATATCCAATTTATTTGAAAAAAAATTTCTTCTTGATAAAAATTCAACAATTTCTTCTAATCCATATTTAAAGCAATCTTTGTGATTTAATAGAGTCTTAATGAATTCTAAATCTTTTTTACCTTCATCTAATTCTGTGTTTATTTTATTTAAAGATAAATATTCTCCAGATAAATGTCCGATAGTTGTTTCTAGGTCACAACGGTAATAACATTTATGACTTAGTACTGCTGTAATTAATGTGTTACAACATTTTTCGTTTTCATCTGACGAGTATAATTTGCTTAATTTTATTGTATTATCATTTGAAAATAACATCTCTTCTGACGAGTATTCTAGAATCATCTTTAAAGTAAATCCATCACACATTTTATTATTTAATATTGCTTCAATTACTGTTAAATTTTCCCCATTTCCATTTTTTATCTTACTTGTAAATAAAATTTCTTTTGGTGAACATATGAAAATTGTTACTAGAGTATCATCACAACATTTCTTGTGGTTTAATATTGCTTCGATTAAAGTTGAATATTCTTTATTACCTAATTTTATTTTATTTGAAAATAAATATTTTTTTAAGTTGTTAATAATTTCCATTAAGACGTTGTCATTACATCCTTTGTGATTTAATATTGCTTCTATTAAAGTTGAGTATTCTTCATTATCTAATTTTATTTTATTTGAAAATAAATTTTCTTTTAAGTTGTCAATAATTACCCTTAAGACGTTGTCATTACATCCTTTGTGATTTAATATTGCTTCTATTAAAGTTGAGTATTCTTTATTATCTAATTTTATTTTATTTGAAAGTAAATAGTCTTTTAAGTGTTTAATAATTCCAATTAAGATAATATAATTGCAACATTCATGATTTAACATCTCCTCGATTAATATTATGCATTCTTTATTATCTAATTTTATTTTATTTAAAGATAAATCTTTTTTTGAATTGTCAATAATTCCAATAATTTTCGTTATGATATTATCATCACAATCTTCATGATTTAGTATTGCTTCAATTAGTGTTGAATACTTCTTGTCATGTAATTCTATTTCTTTTGAAAATAAATCTTTCTTTTGTATACAATCTAAAGCTTTTTTTAAAACATATCGATTACACTTTTTATCGTTTAATATTGCGTCGATTAATGTTGGGTATTCTTTATTATCTAATTTTATTTTATTTAAAAATAAATATTCATATTTTGAATATTCAATAATATCTGCCTTAATATAACAACTGCACTTTTTGTGATTTAATATTGCTTCGACTAATGTTGGATATTCTTTATTACCTAATTTTATTTTATTTGAAAATAAATCTTCACTTTTTGAATACTTGGCAATATATTCTAAAATATTAGAGTTGCATTGTTCATGATTTAGTACAGCTTCAATTAATGTTGGGTATTCCTCATTACCCAATCTTATTTTATTTAAAGATAAATTTTTATATTTTGAATATCCAATAATTATTCTTATAATATAACAATTGCAGTTTTTATGATTTAATATTGCTTCAATTAAAGTTGGATATTCTTCATTACCAAGTTTTATTTTATTTAAAGATAAATCTTCATCATTTGAATATTCGGCAATATATTCTAAAATATTAGAGTTGCATTGTTTGTGATTTAGTACAGCTTCAATTAATGTTGAATATTCCTCATTACCCAATTTTATTTTATTTAAAGATAAATTTTTACGTTTTGAGTATTCAATAATTTTTCTTAGAACGTAATCATTGCATCCATTATTGTTCAGTATTGCTTCAAATGGTACAGAGTATATGTTCTCGTTTAAGTTTGTATCTGTTTTATCTATTATAGAGTCATCCTCATAAAAATATTCAATAATTTTAATTAAATTGTTATAATCACACTCTTTATAACTTAATATTGTCTTTATTAAATCAGTATCGTATTTACAAGATTTAATGAATGTATCTATAACGTTTTTTAAGACATGTGATTTACTATAGTTAGTTCCTTTTTCAATACTAGATAGTAGAAATTTTTTAATTGAATTTTTTTGATCAATTATACAATTAGCGATAGTGTCTATAACATTGATGTAATTGTCTTCATTCTTAAATTGCTTTATACAATCAGTTATTATATTTTTAATATCATCATCATTTTTTTTGATACTTAAGACTTTATAGATTAATTTTATACAATTACAAGTATCCTTTTTGTTGACAGTGATTTTATATATTTTGTCTATAGTTTCATCATCAAATTTTTCAAAATCATCTACAACAGTCGATATATATTTTGAGTATAATTTTTCAGATATTTCTTCTGGTTTTTCCAATATTTTTTTTGATATGAATATATCTATAATTTGTCTTTTTAATTCTAGTTTACTATTTTCTACAGTTGTATCGATATTACCTAAATCTTTAATTTCTTTAATATTTTGAATAATTTTATCAATACTATTTTTTATATTGATTTCTTGTTCAGAAGATATTGTGCTTTGTAAATATTTACAATTGTAGTAAAGATTAATTATATTATTAATATCCATTAGTTTTGATGGATCATTTATAGATGATACAATTAAATTTTGTATATTTTGTGGTAACTCATTGAAATTACTTTTTATACTGTTTTCTTCATTTTCTATTTCATCTTTGTATTCAGTTTTTTCTTTTAAAATTCTTTTAATTTTGAGTACTTTTTCAAGATATTTACTTAATTCTTCTTCGTTTTTAGTGTTAAGAATATATTGTTTTAATTCATTTTGTGATATTAGTTTATCATTAACATAAAACTCCCCATCGAAGTTTTTATTAAAAATCACGTCTGTTATATTTTCATATTCTATTTTTAAAGCAAAAGCAATATCGGTTGTTTCTAAATCCGGTGTATTAACTTCGTAATCATTATTTAAAGATAAATCAACCTTACCAAATATTTTTTCATATTTTTCTTTATTTGGTTTTAATACGAAGACAAAACCGTTTTTATTAAATGTATATTGTGAGCTTATTGCAAAATTAGTAGAAAATGAAGTTATATTGCCTCTTGTATTACAATTGCCGATTTGTAATAAATTGTAGTTTTGAAAATAGGCAATTTTTGCATGGTAAAAATCAAACATTTTTGCATTAAAAACGCCTAATTTATAAAACGCCTGTTCAATATCGAAATTTTTATTAGTAGTAATTCCTCTGAATAAGTTACATTCAAAAACATTCTTTTCATATTCCATGCCTCTAAATATTCCTAAAGTTGATACGTTGGTATGTTCTAATAATTTATTAAATTCTGTTCTTTCTTTATAGTATTTTCTCAATGCTGAATGATATAGGGTATAAATAATATTATTATGTAATTCTTGTTCTGTTCTTGAATTGCATATTTTATTCAACATTAAATAATTATCTGTGTATAATTTTTCACCTTTGTACAGAGTTTTTATTAGTTTTAGATTTTCCGCTAGTACTTTTTTAGCTTCAAATTTTTCTTTAATGTTTGTATCATCATTAAATATAGTACCTATTGATTTAACTATTTGTGATTTAATTGTTTCAGATAATTCTAAATCTAGACTATCAATAAAAGAATCTAATCTTTTTGCTCTTTCTATTTGACAAGAAGTTTCGGTCTCGATTATCCTTTTAGCAGATCCATTAAAAATATCTTTTAATAATTTTGACTTTTCTTGATCTATTATATATTGACTTAATACCTCTTCATTCAATTTCTGATCATTTTCTTCATTTTTTGTTAAATAATCTTCAAGTTCTTTATTGTATTCGTATATTTTAAATTCTGTAAACTGCATTTTTTTCATTATATCAACAAAATCATTGGTGTGAATAGTCTTACGAATAATAAAATATGAATCGTTAATTTTTGACTTAATTTTTATAAAAGTTTCATGAACAGTATAATCTAATGTTTTATCGAATAATATAATAATATTGTCTTCTTCAACATTAAGTAATTCACAACCTTTTATTAAAAAGTATAAATTTTCATTTCTAAGACGACTATATACTTCATTAAAAGATTTTTTAGTTCTCTCTTGTGTTAATGGTTTTGCAAGAAATTGATAGAGTAAGTAATTTTTAAAAGATTCAGATATTTGTTTTTTAGTATCATATACTCCTTTTGTTATTAAGTCAAAATTTACTTTTAGGGATTCTTGAGAAATTGTAAATTCTTGTTTATACATGTATCCAGCAAATTTTAAATCCATGCTTTGACATAATACAATTGATTTTTCACAAATTTTATTAAGTGTATCTTTATCAATTTTTGTTGTTTTGCAGACATTACTTGTTCTTTTTATAAGAATATTGTTTTTTATGTCATCATATCTTTTATAATCAATACAGTCTCCAAGACTAACTAATGATGCTAAAATATATGAATATCTGTTCTCATTTAATTCCTTTTCAGATAAAGAAGATAATGTTAATTTATCTTTTTCAGTTAATATATTTTGGTTATACTTTAATTCTTCTTCTTTACTTAAAGTTCTAATAAATTCATTAAATTGAGCAACAGATTCATGATCTGTAAAATCCGGCGATCCTCTATGTGTTACATCATGTAGTACGGCAAAAGTTATTGCGTCTTTTTTAATATCTTCTGATATATCTTCTACTTCATCTAAAACATTTTTTACAAAATATGCTACTCTTAGATTATGATCTATACTATGTTTGGATTCTGATTCTGGAAATTTATTATAATTTCTTTTCGAATAAATATATCTTAAAACATAATCATATAATAATTCAGTAAATTCTTCTAAATTATTTTGTCCTAAATAAGAATTTCTTAAACTTTCTAAATCTGAATTTTGTTTTGATTTTTCTTCGTCAGTTAATGGTTTAAAGTAATCAAAACTATTATTATCTTGATAAACGTAATTTATATGGTTAAATAACTCGATATTGAAATTTTCTGCTTCTTTTAGTAAATTTGAATCGTACCTTTCTTTGTTTGTGTGAACAACATCTATGATTTTTGTTAATCCATTTGTTTTTAAATTTTCGACCATATTAACTTTTACTTTATTTATTATTAACGGGAATATTGTATCTTAAAAAATTAGTGTTGTCAATATGCTTTTTATTTTTGTGGTAGTTGTTTGATTTATAATTGGTATTATTTTACCTAAATTTTTTTGTATTGTTTTTTTCACTTGAACTTTTTATATTATTATAATAATTGCTAGTTATTGGTTGTTAATATGAAAATTTTATTATCCTTGATAAAAAAGGAGTTTTTACAGATAATTAGGGATCCAAGTAGCATTTTGATTGCTGTTGTATTGCCAATTATAATGCTTGTTATATTCGCTTATGGTATAAATCTTGATACGAATGAAGTTAAGATTGGGATACTTAATGAAGGTTCTGATAGTCAGATTTATGATCTAATTAAGTCGTTTGAAGATTCAAAATATTTAAACGTTAAGCATTATTTTGATAAAAATATCATGGAAAATGACATGAAAGATGATAAAATATCTGCAATGGTTACAATTCCAAATAATTTTGCCAAAGATTTATATAATGATAATGATGTAGCAAAAATGTATGTGGCAATAGATGCTAGTGATCCGAACAAAGGACTTTTTGCTGAAAGTTACATAACTAGTACAGTTAATTTATGGTTAATGAAATATCTAAAAAACAAAGGCATCGAAATAAAACAACCGATAAGTATAGAAAATTATGTATGGTTTAATAAAGAACTTGACAGTAAAGATTTAATCCTGCCATCGTCGATAGCCATGATTATGACGCTTGTTGGAATTGTTTTGACAGCACTTGTTATAGCAAGAGAATGGGAAAGGGGAACTATGGAAAGTCTTTTAACAACTAGGATTACCAAGTTGCAATTTTTATTAGCTAAATTTGTAGCTTATTATTGTCTAGCTATAGTTTCAACTTTAATGTGTTTTGTATTTTGTGTTGTTATATTTGGAACACCATTTAAAGGATCTTTTACGGCGTTTATGATATGTTCAAGTTTATTTATTATGACTTCATTAGGGCAGGGCTTAATAATATCATCATTGTCGAAGAATCAATTTTTGGCATCAATGACAGCTACATCTGTTGCAATGCTTCCAGCTGTTATGTTTTCTGGTATGATGTTTGAAATATCGTCAATGCCTTGGTTTATAAGATTAATTACTGTTTTTGTTCCAGCAAAGTATTTTGTTATATGTATAAAAAGTTTCTTTGTTGCTGGAAACATTTGGGCAGTTATAATTCCACAATCAATAGTATTAATAATAGTAAGTATTATATTGTTTATGGTGCTTTATGCATGTACAAGTGAGAGGTTAGAATAGTTATGTTTTTGAGACTTGATAGAATTTGGTTTGTTATAAAAAAAGAATTTCAAATAAATTTATTTGATCCAAAAAATAGAAATATGCTATTACTTCCACCGCTTGTAATGTTATTTTTGTTTGCATATACAGCAACTCTAGAGGTCAAAAATGCTAGTATCGGTGTATATGATAGGAGTAATACATATTTAACAAATAATCTGATACAAAAATTTGAGAATAGTAAATTTATTGGAAAAGTTTATAATATAAAGAGTCCGTCTGAGTTAAATAGTCTTGTTGATAGAGGTAAAATTTTATTAGCGGTTACAATTCCTAGTGATTTTAGTAAAGATATAATTAATGGTAATGAAGCAAAACTTCAATTTATCATGGATGGTAGAAAAAGTAATGCTACGCAAGTTGTATATAGCTATTCATATAAAATAATAAATGATTATTTAAAAGAATTAGATGAAACAAGTACAAAAAAGTCAAAAATTGATGTTCGAGTCAGAAATTGGTATAATCCAAATATGGATTATCAGTGGTCAATTGTTGTGTCTTTATATGGTACTTTAGCTGTAATTTTGATAACGACGATTACATCTTTATCAATAGCACAAGAGAAAGAATTAGGTACTTATGATCAGGTTATAGTTTCTCCATTGAAACCAGTTGAAATAGTTGTTGGAAAAATTGCTTCAGCAATAATTATTACGCTATTTGAATTAACTTTAATGATATTTATTACATTATTTTATTTTCATGTTCCATTTGCCGGTTCATTGGTTGTTTTATATATAGCGTCGTTTTTATTTCTGTTATCTTTAGCTGGTATAGGT
>CAKVBE010000027.1 GCA_934725005.1 uncultured Rickettsiales bacterium
ACCAGCTCCACCGACACCAAATACTAATATTTTTGGTCTTAGGACTTGGTAACTTTGTTCCAATAAATCTATACTTAAACTATCACTTACTTCGCTTTCTACGTCCATTTTATTCACCATTTAATTAACAAATAAACAATTTTACTAAATAATCAAAAAATTTACTGATACTAGATCTGTTTATACCATTATAATCATTAACTTTTCTGTCACTAATTTTTTCTTGTGTTTTTATTAGCAGTCCAACAGCACAAGAATATGTAATATTTTTAAACTTTCTAGGCTCAACGTTATTCTTTATAAAATCAAATTCAGCTACGCCAACTCTTGCTTCCAAGTTGGTTATTTTATTAATGTAATAATCAATACCACTAACCATTGATGTACCACCAGTCAATACTATGTTTTTTACTTTACTTCTTATTTTTTTCTTATCAAGAATATCAAAGATTATAGATATAATTTCTTTTACTCTATCTTTGTAAATATCATTTAGTATTTTTTTTGTATTTTTAGCTATTCTATAATCTTCGTCATTATCAATATTGATTTTTATGATTTCATTTTCTTCATTTTTATCAAGTAGTAAATCAACATTCATTATTTTTAATTTTTCTGCTACTTCAAATCTTGTTTTTAAAATATCAGATATGTCAGAAGTTATTGTATTACCAGCCAGAGGAATCGAGCAATTGTAGATTAATAAATCTTTTTGTATAACGGCAAAAGAAGTTAATCCAGCACCGATATCTATTAATAAACAACCATTAGATTTTTCTTGTTGTGTTAAACATGCTGTGGCCGATGCATACGAGGAGCTTACAAATTTTGTTATTCTAATTGGTGTCTTTTTAAGGCAAGATTTAATGTTATTAATTTTTAATTTATCTGTATAAACGGCATTAAAATCAATTTTTATTTTATTGCCTATTATACCAAACGGTGATTGTACTTTTATTGAATCAATATAGTATCCAATAGGAACAAGATGTATTATTTCCTTTTTGTCATTTTTAAATTCTTTCTCTATTTTTTTTGCCAAATCATAAATATCGATTTTATTGATTGTTTTATCTTTTAAGTCTTTTTCAACATTAGTAAATACTGATTTTAGATTACTTCCTGATATACTTAATGTAATTTCTTCTACATTAATTCCAGCCATTTTTTCAGCCATTGATATAACTTTTATTATACTTTTAGTTAGAAGTTGTATATCTTCTACATTTCCATCACTTATACCTTTGGATTCCTGATGTCCTATTCCTTTTACACATAATTTATTGTACATATTAAAATAGCCTATTAAACAAACTATTTTACTTGAACCTATATCTAAACTTGCTATAATACTATTATCTTTCATTTAAAAATCTGACCAATTGTGGAAAAAACAAAAAATATATTATTACCGTACCTCTAATAAATTTATTTTCAATTGTAAATTACGATTATTTTAATTTATGTGATGAATTAATAATAATTAACAATATAACAGTGTGTATGAATAAATATACTTAAATTGATCATAAACTAAATGTAAAAAAAATAAATAATTATTATTCTTTTAAAATTCGTTAAAATAAAATTAAAGATTTTTTATAATCATTATTCTCTAAATCCTTTCCCTCCTTGAGGGAAAGTGCCATGAAAGGACGATAGGGTGCTTGAGAATTGTTAAACTATTATTTTTTAATTAATTCTTTGCGATGTCTCATTATTTACAAATCTCAATCAATTATACAACATAATAAGTAATAATAATAAAAATTAAGTTCTGTAAACAGTTGGTACGGGATTCGGAGATCCCGTACCTCGCAGATCCTCGATTCCTATCAAAAAGGGGAAGATTTTTTATAATCATTATTCTCTAAATCCTTTCCCTCCTTGAGGGAAAGTGCCCTGAAAGGACGATATGGTGCTTGAGAATTGTTAAACTATTATTTTTTAATTAATTCTTCGCGATGTCCCAGTATTTACAAATCTCAATCAATTATATAACATAATAAATAATAATGAAAATTGAGTTCTGTAAACAGTTGGTACTGGATTCGGAGATCCCGTACCTCGCAGATCCTCGATTCCCCTCAAAAAGTGGAAGGATTTTAATAATATTTTTGATAAAAAATGTTATAATTATAAATTAAATGTAAAAAATAAATGATAATTATCGTTTCATATTAGAGTTATAATTAAGTCTTTATGGAAAATCGAATTGTTCTATCTAGTCAACTTTTAACATGGCAGTAATGATGGCGGAGAGAGGGGGATTCGAACCCCCGGTACCCTTGCGAGTACAATAACTTTCCAGGCTATCTCATTCGACCACTCTGACATCTCTCCGCAATTGCTTTTAAATTATTTATTGAAAATTAAAAATAGTCAAGATATATTTTACAATAAATTTTAAATTTATTTTAATTATGAAAAAATTACTTTTATATTTTTCAATAATTTTTATGTCTGTTGTGACATTTGCTCGTGCTAATGAACCTGTATTTGATGGTAGGTATTATAATTGGGAAGTTTTTAAACTTATAAATGATGATGATGAAGTTATGTGTTACGTTGCTTCATATCCGACGAAAACTATTGGAAATTATAAAAAAGACAGAAAGCCTTACTTTATGATTACATATTTCAGATCTAAGGAAAAACAGGAAGTAAGTTTGTATGCTGATTATAAATACAAAATTGGCAGTCTTGTACATATGATGGTAGATAGTAATAAGTATGAATTAGTAACAAAAGACAAGATGGCTTGGGCAAAAACGAAGGTTATTGATAAACAGCTTATAGAAAACCTATTAAAGGCAAAGAATATAAAAGTTAGAAGTGAAAGTGCAAAAAATGAATATACGGTAGACTATTATACGACAAAAGGTCTTTTTGTTGCCTACAATAGAATGATGGAACTTTGTAAATAAATGATAGTGATATACAAGGCATTATTGCTTTCGCTAGTGCAGTCCATTACTGAGTTTTTACCAATATCGTCGACGGCTCATTTGTTAATGACTGGTTGGCTTATTGATTTTAGATTAAATGATGGAAATTTGTTTGAGACGGTTATACAATTGGCAACTTCGCTTGCAGTTATTTGGTTATACAGAGAAAAGTTTTTATATTTGATTAGGACATTTTTTTCAAAAAAAGATTCAAGAGAGTTTTGTTATAAAGTTGCGATAGCAACAGTTCCTTCAGTTATTGTTGGATTATCTTTTTACAAAATAATAAAGCATTATCTGTATAATAACATAAGCATTATAGCTATAAGTTTGATAGTTGGTGGTATATTATTTTTATTAGTTGAAAAAAAACAAAATGAAGATTCAAGAAGTGAGAAAATAACTTATAAAAAATCATTTTTTATAGGTTTATTTCAAAGTATAGCTGTTATACCAGGGGCTTCAAGATCAGGTATGACTATAATTGGTGCCTTGACAAACAAAGTAAAAAGAAAAGAAGCTGTTGAGTTTTCATTTTTTATGTCGATTCCTGTCATGTTTTTAGCATCAATATTCGATATATATAAAAATTTTAGTAATTTGAATAGTACAAATACGCTAATAATAATTATCGGTTTTGTGTCAACATTTTTATTTACAATACCAGTAGTAAAATGGTTTATAAAATTTATTTCGAATAATGATTTTAAAATATTTGCATATTATAGAATAATTTTTGGCGTAATAATATTAGTATGGAAGCTATATGTTTGATTTTATAAAAAATATTTTTGGTAAATTTTTTAGTTACTTGAGTAATAACAATCATGCATCTTTTGAACAAATAAATCAAAAAGAGGAGATTGATTATTCGAAAAATACTATCAATATCCGTGATATTTTGAAAAGGAAGAAGACTAAAGTTGATGCGGAAGATGATGATACTAATCATAGAGATAAGGAAAAAGAAAAAAGAAAGATTGAGTCAAATATAATTAATTTGGAAGCCAAAAGAGATAGAAGTAGTTATGTTGCATTTATAAAAAAACAAAGAATGGCTGATGTTTTAAAAAATGTTGCAAAATCAATAACAAGCAAGTTATTACCTGAAAAAAAGAAAAGGGAATCTAAACATGAGATGTTGTCTTATAAATTAAATATGGTAATAACAAAAATAAGAATTCTTAAAACATTGGAGAAAAGATGTGACTCTATAGATATTTCTAAGTCTGTAGCGTATTTGGATGAAGGTATGAGTACATTTATAAGTAGGGTAAAAAATAACATAAAATCAAACAAAAGGTTGAGATAGTTAATTATCTATTCGTTGACTTATTATAAGTCCGCTAATAAAATTAGCAAAAACATAATTAAAATAGTTTCACTTTGAAAATAGCATTATATCAACCAGACATAGCTGGGAATGTTGGAACGATTATGAGACTTTCAGCTTGTCTAGATTTAGAATTAAACATAATAGAACCGTGCGGATTTCCTTTTACGGAAGATAAAATAAGGAGATCGGCAATGGATTATTTTGATCATGTGAAGTTAAAGAGATATTCGTCCTTTGACGAGTTAAGAAAAAATAATAAAAATTCTAGAATAATACTGCTGTCAACAAAAGCTCCAGTAAATTACACGAACTTTGAATTTCATGATTCAGACATATTGATGGTTGGAAGAGAATCAGCTGGTGTTCCAGATGATATACATAACAGTGTTGATGCAAGGGTTATAATTCCAATGAAAAATAATATGAGATGTTTAAATGTTGCAATAAGTTTGTCTATAGTTTTAGGTGAGGCAATGAGACAATGTAATTTAATGAATTAGGTAAAGGGATGAAGAAAGTTGAACCAAAAATTTTAAGCGGTTTTATGGAATTACAACCAGCTGAACAATTGGTAATGAATAAAATTGTTGATACAATAAAAAATAAATATGAGCTTTTTGGTTTTACACCAATGGATACGCCGATAATAGAGCTATCTGAAGTTTTGTTGGCTAAAGCAGGTGGTGAAACTGAAAAACAAATATATAGATTTAACAAAGGTGATAATGATATATCTTTGAGATTTGATTTGACTGTTCCACTTGCCAGGTTTGTTGCAATGAATTATAACAACTTGACATTTCCATTTAGAAGATACCAAGTTGGAAAGGTTTTTAGGGGTGAAAGGCCACAGAAGGGTAGATTTAGGGAATTTTATCAATGTGATATTGATATAGTTGGAAATGAAACATTGGATAATAGTCATGATGCGGAAATACTTTCAACTATTTATAATGTGTTTAAGGATTTGGGTATTACTAAATTTAAAGTTCATTTAAATAATAGAAAGCTTTTAAATGGATTTTTAGAATATCTTGAAATTAATGATAAATATCAAGATATATTAAGAATTATAGATAAAATTGCAAAAATCACGGAAGAACAATTTAAAGAAGAATTATTGAAAATAGGTTTGTCTGATGATGTAATCTCTAAACTAATGTCATTTATTAAAATAAAAAGTGATAACAATAATATAATCGAAGTATTGAATTCGTTGGGAATAAAAAATATTAATTTTATTGATGGGCTTGGTGAACTTGATTACTTGATTAAAAATATAAAATGTTATGGAGTTTCTGATGATAATTTTATAGTTGATTTAAGTATAACTAGAGGACTTGATTATTATACTGGAACAGTATATGAAACAATCTTGGATGATTATCCGGAAGTTGGTAGTATATGTTCTGGTGGAAGATATGAAAACTTAGCAAGTTTTTATACTAATAAAAAATTACCAGGTGTTGGTGTCTCAATCGGACTAACTCGATTATTTGATCAGATGCGTTCAAGAAATTTAATAAATTTTGATAAAAGAGTATCATCTGATGTGCTAGTAATCTATATGGATGAAGTAAACAAAAATTATGCATTGGATATAACTAATATACTTAGAAACAATAAGATAAAAACTG
Organism: uncultured Rickettsiales bacterium; assembly: GCA_934725005.1. Next base: position 5,922 of record CAKVBE010000027.1, read on the forward strand.
AAATCATTACTGATAATATCAAGTTTAAAAATAAAATGAATTATGCTAATAAAATTGGAGTAAACAATGTTATTATTATTGGTGAAAATGAAAAAAATACAAAAACCGTTTCATTGAAGCTAATGGATTCAGGAGAGCAAAAAACATTGAATTGTAATGAGTTGATCGATTATGTAAAAAACAATCAAAATCAAAAAAAGATATTTATGCTAAATTAATGCATTTTAAATTAAATTATTTCGTTTTACTGATTTTTGACTGGGTAGTATTTATGGTTTTCTTACTAGCCGGTCGTTATTTATCTAAATTTTGTAAAATTTATTTTGCTTTGATTTTCTTTATTTTTAATAAGTTTGATGTTAATTAACTTCTATCATGTTTAAATAGCTGGTTAATAATATGTAGCATCTTATTTTTTTATCTATGTAGATTTTTGATACTAACTTTTTATACAATTCAAGTTGTTTTATAAAGGCTTCTGGTAAATCGCTTTGATTATTGTAGTTCCTTATTGTATTTTTATAATCTATAATGACAATTTCTCTTTCTTTTATTATTAATCTATCGATTTGACCGGATATTATTTCGCCATCAACTTCACCTATTATTGGTACTTCGCTTTTTGATGTATTACTAAAATATTCTTTGTATTTTTCTAAAATATCTAATACATTTCTTTTGATATTATTTCTTTCATTATTATCTAACGTGTAAAACGAATTATCTAAATATATATCAGCTATTTCATTTCTTTCTTCAATTTTTGCTGCTGGCAATACCTCCAATAATTTATGAACAGCGTTTCCTTTTATTATGACCGTATCAAGATTTATAAGATTATTATCTTTATCAGAATGTTTGTAATATTGTGAAGGATTTATTATTTTTTTATTTATTATTTCAGTACTGCATTTTTTAATGTTTTTTATTATTGAATTTATGGTGTCGTTTATTTTTTCTTGTTCATCAATAATTTTATATTCATTTTCTTCGCCAATGTAATAATATGTTTCTTCTTCATCAAGATAAAATTGTTTTTGTTTTCCTGTTTTCTTGATAGCTTCTAATAATAAATCATACCAACTTTTATGTTTCTTTTCTTTTATTTCTTTGTTTTTTTCTTCGTTATCTACTTTTTCATTTTTATCTAACCAACTACAAATGTATAGTTCATTTTCACTACGTGTTAGTGCCACGTATAATAATCTTAAATATTCTTCATATAATTTTTCTTTAACTATGTCATCTTGTTTAGATATGTTTAGAGTTTTTTTACAGTTATAAATTGGTAATTTACTTTCATATAAATTTTCAGTCCAGATTAATTTACCATCATTTTTAGTATTAAATTTACTTGTTATTAAAAATGTTATTGGTGATTGTAAACCCTTTGATGCATGAACTGTCATTAATTTTACTTGATTCAGTGAAAAATCTAAGTCCTTTTTTATTTCGATTTTTTCTTGTTTTAGTGATTGTAAAAAACCTATCAATGAAGATGTGTTTTTGTCCTCGTAATTTTTTATTAATAACAAAAATTGATTTATTGTTTCAATTGCACTTTCAGAAAATCTATTGGTTATCTTTTTTCTATTATCAAAATTATCTAGTATATAATTTGATAATTCATAAATTGATAATTCATTACTTTTCTCTATAATATCATTCAAAAATAAAAATACTTTTTTGTTTTTTTGTTTTATTGATTCATATAATGTTACATTATTCTCATTTTTATATATACATAAATCTAGTAATTCATCTTCTGTTAGATTTAAAAATGGTGATTTTATAATGTTTGCTAAATTTAAATCATCATCTGGAAATATAGTAAAATTTAATAAACATATAAAATCTTTGATTATAATATCATTAAGTAAAGATAACTTATCATATCCAGAATTTGGTACATTATTTTTGTTTAAATTTCTTATTAGATAAGACATAAATATTGGGTCTCTCTTTTGAAATAGAATCATTATATCGCTATATTTTACATTTCTTTTTTTACCTTTTATTGTTATAACTTTTTTATTTTGTACCATGTCTCTTATTTTTATGGCAATTTCAGATGCTAATTTTTCCTTGTTTTTATTTTCAATTTCTGGTGAAAAATCTAACTTCCATTCATTATTTGTATTAGATTTTTCCTCATGAACAGAAGAGGGTGACCAAACTTCAATATAGCCATTGTCATTTTCATTGGTTCTTATGCAGCTGTGTTGAATTTTGTTTGTTAGTTTTGAAATTTTTTCACTACAATCTTCAAACACTGTGTCTACAAATTTTAATATATTTGGTAATGAACGATATGAATAATTTAAATCTACTTTAAAAAAACTTTTTCTTGAATCTGTTATGATTTTTTTGTAAAACTCAAATCTTTCATTAAACATTTCTATATTTGCACCTTGAAACTTAAATATAGATTGTTTTTCATCTCCAACAACAAATATTGTTCTGTTTTTTTCACTATATCCTGAATAAAATTCATCAGTTATTGTTTGAATTAATAACCATTGCATTTTTGATGTATCTTGTGCCTCGTCAAGCAATATATAATCTATTCCATTATCTAATTTATAATTAATCCATGCTGAATATTCTGTATTACTCAATAATCTGTATGTGTTTATGATTAAATCATTATAATCCAACAAATATTTATCATTTTTTAATTTTTCATATATATCAATTATTTTTAATCCTATTTCGATAGCTAATATACTCAAATTGGCGCTTTTTATGTTCCAAATTTTTTGCCAAAAATCATAACATCTGTGTATTTCAAAATCCAGTGTATTGTAATATTCTTCACTTATATTTTTTATTTTTTTCATTGGATTTCGTGTAGAATTTTCACTTTCTATTTCGTAGTCTGCTTTTAAAAAGATTTTTAAATATTTTTCTATATTTTCTACTTTCTGTTCATAATTTAACTTTAAAAATTCAAACAAATAAGAATATTTTTCTCTCTGACTTTCTGTGAGTTTGTCATTAATACTATTTATTGTGTTTGTTAACTTATTTTCTGGAATGTTTTCTATAAAATTATATAAATACTCTTCTGCATTATCTGAGTTTTTTATGTCTAATATTGAATAAATTTCATTTTTATAATCAAAATCAAAACCTTTGATATAACTTAAATCTGTTCTTTTATCTATTATTCCAGTTATTAGCTCATTAAATTCATTTTCACTTTTTATAATTGGCCTTATTTTTTCAAAAAATTCTTTATCTATATTTGTTAAAAATTCATTTATTGCTTCATTGATTAATACGGTTGAGCCAATTTCTTCAACTATTTCAAAGTTCGGCGATAAGCCAGCTTCTATTGGAAACTTTTTTAAAATTTGTTGACAAAAAGAATGTATTGTAAAAATTTTTAAATCGTCGAGTTTATCAACAACGTTGGCAAATAAAATTCTAGCCTTCTGCAAAATTGAATTTTGTATATTATTTTGATTGAATAATTCTTTCAATTTATCCGATAAATCTTTGTCATTTAGTGTGACCCAAGTTGATAATTCTGAATAAATTCTTGACTTCATTTCATTAGCTGCTGTTCTTGTATATGTTATACAAATAATTTTACTAATATCAATATCACTAACTAGTAATTTTAGTAGTCTCTTTACTAATATTGTTGTTTTTCCAGAGCCTGCTGACGCTGATACCCAGATTGAATTATCTAAATTTAGCGCTATGTTTTGATTTCCCCTTCTTTTTTCCATAGAATTTACTCAATTATTCTAGATATAATCTACTTTTGATACTAATTTTTTCAATGGCAATAAATTGCATTAGCTTTATTTTAAAAGG
>CAKVBE010000028.1 GCA_934725005.1 uncultured Rickettsiales bacterium
TGATATTGTTTTTTTTGTGTGGTTGTTTTCCATTAACAAATGTATCAATAAATAAATTGCAGTATAAACAATCAATGGAAGATGTTGTAAAAATAATGGGTAATCCAACTGAAAAAAAGGTATATTATACAAAAGATTATTTTGTTTATTATATTCATAGGGATATTTATGACTTATTTATAAATACTTCAAAGTTTCCTTATATAGGTTTTTACCCATTTATGAGAACAGGGAAAGAATTTTGGGTTATATTTGAAAATAATGAGCTAGTTTCATTTGGAAACAAAGAAAATTATAAGAATGATTTACCGCAAGCTATAAAATATTAAATATTTAAATATACTATAATTATTTTAATCCATGAAATTATTTAGCTTATGAATACTATTGAGTTAATGTGATAGCTATAATTCTATCTAATTTTTTTTATTTAATTCTGGAAAGATTTTGTTTATTGTGTCACACATTGATTTAGCAAAAGTCTTTTTATATAAATTGGTTTTTAACATTTTTTCGTCTTTTTGATTTGATAAAAATCCAAGCTCTATTAAGACTGATGGAAAATCAGGAGCAAGTAACACAGCAAAATTTGCTTGCTTGTGTGGTTTTTCCATTAAATTTACGTTGTTTGCTTTGAATGTATGAATAATTTTTTCGGCAATTGCTCTAGATTCAATCAATATCTCTTTTCTGGACAGATCGACAAGTGTGTTTATTGTGTCTTGATATTCATCAAATAAATTCATACCACCTATTATATTACTTTTATTTTCTGAATTGGCTAAATCGGCAGTTCTTGTATCTGACGCTTCTTTTGATAATGTATAAATTGATAATCCACGGGTATTTTTATTTGAACTTGTATTTGAATGTAGCGATATAAATAAATCTGGTTTGTGTTCTCTTGCTACATTAAGTCTCTCTGTTAATGATAAAAATATATCGTTATCACGAGTTAGATAAACTTTTATCTTCTTATTTTTTGTTAATTCCTTTTTTAAAGCGATAGCATATTCCAGATTTATATTTTTCTCCAATGTATTTTTTTTGCTAATAGCTCCAGGGTCTTTTCCGCCATGACCGGCATCTATAACTATAGTTATATAATCCTTTTTTACTAGTTTTTTTATTTCTTTTATGTTTTTGTTTTGTCTATTAAGTAAACTATTACTCAAAAAGTTATTTAGCTCATCTTGCTCTTTTCTTATTTCCTTTTCTAGTATTTTTAATTCAATTATTTCATTTAGTAGATCATCAAGTGTATTTTCTCTTTCATTTTTACTCAAAGATAAATTTATTAAGTCATCGATTTTTAATTCTTTTTTGTCATTATTTGTTAAAATATTTTTAGTTAAAAAACTATCTATATCAGCAACTTCTTTATTATCTTTATTTATATCAACTATTACTCTATGATCTTTGTTGTACTTCGACGGTTTTATGTAAATGTATCTTTTAAATTTTCCTGTGATTTTGAATCTTAGATACTTTTGTGAATCTACAGTTTCTAAACATTTTGTGTTATTTATTTTTCTAAAATTTTCTAAAACTGAATTATTCATTTTTGTGTTAGAAAATCTGACATTTATAAAATCGTCCTTATTTTCTACGTAGTATTCTGGTAATGATTCTAAGGAAAATATTATTCTATCATAATCACTATTATTTATTAATTTAATATCTTTAATAACATTTGCTGAACATATATTACAAATAATAATTAATAAAATTAATAATATCATGTTTGTGTATTATTTTTCCTTCCATCTATTATGTAAAAATAACCATTGATTAGGATTTTCTTTTATCCAATCTCCAATTACGTTATTCATGTTTTGAACTATAACTTCATTACTTTCATTTTCAGAGTATTTAAAATTTCTGGCTTTTATTTTAAATTTACTTGAAAAATTTTCTCTGATTGTAACTATTGAATATATAGGACAATTGAATTTTTTTGCTATTACAGGAACTGAATCTGATGTGTAAGCATCAACTCCTAACAATTTAGATTTTATTCCACCATCATAACGCTGGTCTGGTAAGATCAATACATTTTCTCCTTTTTTTAATGCCTTAAATATTTTTATTATTGAAGTTGGACCTTTTGAAATCATTATGACACCACACTTTTCTCTCATGTTCAACATTACCTTTTTTTCTATTAATTCATTGTTTAATTCTCTATATACAACATTTAATTTTATACCATATTCACAAAGATGTCTTAAAGCAAATTCCCAATTTGCAAAATGTCCAGAAAATATAACGGAACCAAAATTATTATTCTTTATCTCATTCAATATCTTTTCTGTTTCTTTATCTTGTAATGATACTATATTTTTAAACTTTTCTTCTTTCATATCATATGCATAAAGAAGCTCGCCGCCAAATTTACCTAAAGAGAATAGACATTCTATTAATAACTTGTACCTTTTGAACATTGGCATTTCTGGAAACACTTTTTCAAAATTACTTAACGCTATTCTTGAATGCTTTAAAGGAATACCGAGTATTGCTACAATAATACCACAAAAATTTGATAAAATACACATTGGTAAAATTTTTGATATTGAATATATCGACTTTACTATAATGTATGACATATAATCCTTTATTAAAAATAATGTTTTTTTTAATATATTTTCGTTAGTATACCTGTTCATAATTTTTATGTTTATTTGATAATTTGAGATACATGTCAAAGTAAAATATATTATCTCTGTATTTCTTTTTTAATCTTACCCAATCTTTTTTTGTTGTAATTAATTTATATTTCCAATTTTTTGTCATATCTATTAGTATTTCTATATCTGCATTATGAAACAAGTAATGATCTGGAAATGTGACATTTTTTACAGTTTTTATAGAACACTCATCTAATGAATCGAAAAATTTATTTGGGTTAGCTATTCCAGAAAAAGCTATAAATCTATTCTCATACAAATACTTTTGAAGGTTGTATTTTGTCTCTAATAAAGAGTACCTTAGATTATATTTTTTGCATAAATTAACTATTCCGTGGCAATCTTCATCTATGATTGCAACCATATCAATTTTGTTTTTTATGCTTCTTAGTCTTTCTCTAAGTGGCCCAGAAGGAAAGAGCATATTATTGCCAAAACCACTTTTTCCGTTTATTACTACAATCGAATAGTCTTTTTCAAATGTTGGATTCTGCAAACCATCATCCGTTATAATGTAATCATATTTTCCAACCAGACTATTTATGTATTTTAGTCCGTCTACTCTATTTTTTGATACGTATGTATCACCATATTCTGCCAGTAACAATGGTTCATCGCCGACGTCTTTTGCTGTATGTGAATTTAGATCAACTCTTGTTGGACTTTTGATATTTCCCTTATAACCCTTTGATAAAAAACAATAACTTTTGCTATTTCTTCTTAAAAATTTAGAAACAAATAGTGCTGTTGGAGTTTTACCAGCACCGCCAACAACTAAATTTCCTATACAAATGACAGGTGTTTTGGATTTATATTTTTTAAAATTTATAAAGCACCTAAATCTATATAATAAGTTATATAATATTGATACTGGATACAACAATATTGATATAATATTTATTCTTCTCCAAAAAAATGGTGTATTCATAGGAAAATATTGTTTTACATAGTGATTACTATATAATTTACATATTTATTTATCAATATTTTATGAAAAGTTTTCTATTAAATATGAATGAAACTTTTTCTATGATACTTACATATACCGTATTTTTTTATTGCTTCCATATGTTCCTTTGTACCATAACCTTTGTTTTTTCTCCACATGTATTGTGGAAATTCTAAGTCCATTTGTCTTAACAAATTGTCTCTGCTAACTTTTGCTATTATCGAAGCTACGGCTATGGAAATGCTTTTTTGATCACCTTTTATCACATGATCGGCTTTTACGTCAATATCTGGTATGAAATTACCATCTACTACAACAACATCAACTTTGATATTGTATTTTTCCAATAGATTTAGATAAGCTCTTTTCATTGCTAATTTTGTGGCATTTCTTATATTCAAATTTTCAATTTCATCAACACTTGATGTACCAATACCAAAAAATAGTTTTTTGTCTTTCTCTAATTCTAATATATTGCTAAAAATTTTCTCTCTTTTTAACTCTGAGATTTTTTTTGAATCATCTGCGTCTTTTGGGTAAAATTCTTTATTAACAACACAACAACTTGCAAATACTGGTCCACATAATGGACCTCTTCCAGCCTCATCTATTCCTGCGATAATTGGTAAATTATAACTATCTTCTATATCAAAATTGGGCATAAGTGATAAAAATTTTTTAGAAAAGAATAAGTGCCATAAATAATGAAAAAACAAAATTTGTCAGTCAAGTACTAGTAATATTTAATTGACAAATCTTAATAAGTAATTATTCAAATATTTTAAAGTTGTAATTTTTAAGAAATCTTATATCACCCTCATAGAGATTTCTAATATCCCTTATACCATACTTTAGCATTGCAAGTCTTTCTACACCAAAGCCAAAAGCAAAGCCTTGCCATTCTTTTGGATTGATATGTACATTTTTCAAAACATTTGGATGAATCATGCCTGCGCCACAAACTTCCATCCAATCGTCACCTGTACCTAATATTAATTTTCCGTTAGCTTTTGTACATTTTATATCTATTTCAAGACTTGGTGAAGTAAATGGGAAGTAACTTGGCCTGAATCTTAATGGTACTTCATTTAAACCAAAAAATTTCTTAAAAAATGTAATCAAACAATTTTTTAAGTCTTGTGTTGTGACATTTTTATTAACATACACGCCTTCTATTTGGTGAAACATAGGTGTATGTGTTGAGTCCATTTCACTTCTAAAAGTTTTACCAATAGTTATAAATTTGAACGGAGGTTCACTTCTTTCCATTTCTCTAATTTGCATGCTAGTTGTTTGTGTTCTCAGAACAATTTTACTATCCTCAAAATCTGGTAAATAAAATGTATCCTGCATTTGTCTTGCTGGATGGTCTTCTGGTGTATTTGGTCCTGTAAAACAATGCCAATCATCCTCTACTTCTGGTCCATCAGTTATAACAAATCCCATAGATTCAAAGATTGTTTCTAGTTCATTCTGAACTTTAGAAATTGGATGTATTCCACCAAAATTTTTATTTCTGCATGGCAATGTAACATCGATAAATTCTGAATTTAATTTTTCCTCTATCTCGAATTTTTCTAATTCTTCTAACTTAGTATTTATTTCTTTAGAAATAAATTCTTTCAAGCGATTAATTTCAGAACCCACAGTTTTTTTTTCTTCAATACTAAGATTGGCTATGTTTTTCGACAGTAATGTAAGTTCCCCTTTTTTTCCAAGGAACTTAATCCTCAATTCATCAAGCTTCTTCTTATCGTTGATGTTCTTTAATTCATTTAAGAATTTATTTTCTAAATCTAGCATATTTTTTATCTTTTCTTTAATTTATATAAGGAATTGTTATAAACACAAACTATGTCAACGCCATTTCTTAAAGTTAATTGATTAGCAACTTGTTCAACTACGACATAATTTTCAACAATCCTAAAGTTCACAACTTTTTCATAACCTTCTGAATCAACTGCAAAAATAGCTGGTAATTCTGCATTCTTGTCGGCAAATTCTAAATAAGTGAACTCACCGTCGTCAAATACCTTTATAGGAGCAACTGAACTACTGCCGCTAAATTCATAATTAAAATTATATTTTGTTAAATCTCTTAGATCTGGCATATCGTCTCTTGTTTTGTTTGTATTAAACATAACAATATTTTTGTCATCAGATTCTGGATAAATGAATTTTACATAAAACAAAATATCATCATCCAACATATTTGTTATTTCTGCTGCATCTAATTCAAAATGATATGTTCTTTTATTTGTTAGAATTGTCATATTTGTTTCAGGATAATTTGCAATTGGTTTTAAAAATAGTTTATTATCCATAACAACTGTTTGCCAGGCTGTTGTATCACCCATAGAAATTGTCTGAACTTTTTCGTCTTTCTCGAATTCTATATAAGATTGTGATAAATAGTGTCCAACATATCTATAAACATCACTTGGATTATAAACATATGCTCTAAATCTCTTTTCTGATCCTATAACTCTTGGTAATTGCACAACAGCAAAACTCAAACATGGAAAAACCAACAACACTATTAAGAAACTTAAAAATTTTTTCATATTACTTCTACTTATTTTTTATAACAAAATTATTAACAACAAATTTTATTGGTTCAAAACTATCTGTCTTATCATTATAGTTTATATTGCTAAATTTAAAAGTTAACAATATTTTTGATTCACTTTCTTTTACATTATCATCAACAAATTCATACACCTTATAATTAAATTCTATTTTATAATTCTCTTTACTATAATTATATATGTCTTTGCTATTATTAACAAATTTTATTTCTTTTATTTCAACTTTTTGATTAACATTTTTTTTGAATAAATCATTTAGGTAAACTCTAGCTTTTTCATAAACTGGTTTTGTTGAAAGATTTTTAATTTTTTCCAACTTATTTTTTAATGTATTTAGATCATTATCTGAAAAATCGTTATCAAATAACAATTTAATGTATTTAATTGCTAAGTAACGAGCTACACTTTCATTTGATGTATAGTCAATATTATCAGGTTTTAACTTTTTTATAACTGGTGTGTACAGTAATGAGTCTTCCTGATGTACTAAAACGGGAAATGTTTCCTTTAGTGGAAAAAGTCCTATAATTATTGATGCGACAAGTACGACTATTAACAGACTGAATATTGATAAGAAAAATAAAAATACTCTTTCTGAATAAGGTGCTAAAAATCTATCGCAATACCAACCGTAGGCATCACTAAAATATTTTCCGCTCTCATATACTTGCTTGACCTCATCTGCAGGATTGGTCTTTTTATCTTGTATTTTTTGCATAACTATATTGTTTTTACCAACTAAACCTATAATTTGATATTTTAAGTATATCCATATTAAATGATATTAATGAAAACTTTTTTAAAGAAAATACTTTTTATATCTAGAATATTTTTGATTATTTTGCTAATAATTGCAATAGTTATTACAATAAAAATTAGAAAAGATTTACCAAATATAGACAAAATATTGGAGTTAGACTCAAAAAGTGAACAAACAATAAAACTGTTTTATAACGATAATTCTACAATTATAAGAACATATAACAATAAAGATAATAATGATGTAAACTATAATGAAATTTCTAAAAATGTTATAAATGCATTAATATCAACAGAAGATAAAAGATTTTTCAAACACAAAGGCATAGATTTAATAGGTATTGTGAGAGCAACGATAATCAATATAAGAAATAAGCATTTTGTGCAAGGTGGAAGTACAATTACCCAGCAATTATCAAAAATGATAATTGGAAATAATGAAAAAACTTTACTTAGAAAATATAAAGAAATGTTTCTCGCATTTAGACTGGAGAAATTTTTTACCAAAGAAGAGATATTAACAATGTATTTAAACAGAGCATATTTTGGAGCAGGTAAGTACGGAATAAAAAGTGCCAGTGAATTTTATTTTAACAAAATACCTTTAGATCTCACTGTTGAAGAGTCAGCGATGCTAATCGGCCTTCTTAAGGCACCAGCTAGATTTTCACCAACAAATAGTGAAAGTTTGGCAAAGAAGAGAGCATTACAAGTTATAATAAATATGCAGAATAATGGTTTTGTTAACGCTAAAGATGTTTTTAATTATATAATACCAGATATAAAATACGATTATAAAGAAATAAATAAAAATAGCCAAAAATATTATTTTACTGACTGGGTAAACAAAAAATTGGAAGACATAAATGTAATGATGCAAAATCAATACAAAATAAATGTTGAAACAACAATGGACTATGGTATACAGGAAAAAGTTGAAAATGTATTGTATAATTTTATAGTTGAACATAATAAAAAAATTCAAAATGCGGAAGTTGCAGTACTTGTAATGAATAAAGATGGAGAAGTTTTATCAATGATTGGTGGAAAGAGTTATGATAAAAGTCCATTTAATAGAGCATTGTATGCATATAGGCAAACTGGTTCACTTTTTAAAACGATAGTATTTTTAACAGCTTTTGAAAATGGTTTAACGATATTTGATAAATTTATTGATGAACCAATTGCGGTAAAAAATTGGTATCCTGAAAACTTTGGAAAAAAATACTATGGTGAAGTTACAGTTGAAACAGCATTTAATAAATCTTTGAATTCTGTAGCAGTTCAGATATCTAATTATTTTGGTTTAAATAATATAATAGAAACAGCTAGAAAACTTGGCATCAGCAGCAACTTTAATAAAAACGATCTAACGATAGTTTTGGGTAGTGCAAACACAACATTATTAGAAATGACTAAAGCATATACTATAATAAACAACTGGGGAAACGACGTGGATTATAAATGCATAAAGACGATTTATAATAATGATGAAAAAGTAATTTTTAGGAGCAAAAATACAAATAACAAAAAAGTATTGTTTAATGAGGATTCCATAAGACAAACAAAAAGAATTTTATATACAACAGTGTTAAATGGTACAGCAAAAAATGCAAAAATTGATAAATTGATAAATAAAACTGAAGCTTATAATATGTTGAACAAGGGAAATGAAGATTATTTTATCGGTGGAAAAACTGGAAGCAGTCAAAATGGCAGAGATGCCTGGTTCATTGGCTTTGCGAATGATTTAACTATTGGTATATGGTTTGGCAATGATAACAATACACCAACCAATAATCTTATGGGTGGAAATCTACCAGCTGTTTTATGGAAAAATATAGTTGAAGAAATAATAAAGTAGAAATTATGTCAGAAAAAGAATTAGCAACAAATGAAAGTAACATTTTTGCAAGTATAAAAGATATTATAAACACAGCAAGAAATAATATCGCTAGAACAGTTAATAGTGAAATGGTTAACTGTTATTGGAATATCGGAAAGTACATATATGAAGCACAAGGAAATAAGAGTAGGGCTGATTATGGTACTTACTTAATTAAGTATCTAAGTGAAAGACTAACGAAAGAGTTTGGTAAGGGATTTAGTACAAGAAATTTAAAAGATTTTAGACAGTTTTATGATGTATTTTCTAAGACTTTAACCACGCATTTGACATGTACAAAATCTCGAAAACAAATTGGGCACACAGTGAGTGCCCAATCTGATGAGTGTCCAGAAATATTGAAAAAACTCAGTTGGACACATTTAAGAACTATAATGAGAGTAAGCAGTGAAGTTAAAAGAAACTTCTACATCAAAGAAAGTATAGAATGTAATTGGAGTGTTAGACAGTTAGAAAGACAAATACATACATCTTATTATGAAAGATTGTTATCTACACAACAAGAGTATAGGGAAGAAGTAAAAAATGAAATTAACACAACAGAACCAGATCTTGAATCAAAAATAAATCCATTATCTATCTTTAAAGATCCCTATGTGCTTGAATTTTTGAACATGAAAGAAAATAAAAAATATTTAGAAAAAGAATTAGAAAGCAAAATAATAAACAATCTACAAGACTTTATATTGGAATTAGGCAAAGGATTTACTTTTTTTGGAAGACAAAAAAGGATTACTATTGATGGGGATCACTACTATATAGATTTAGTATTTTATAATGTTATACTAAAATGTTATGTATTGATAGACCTAAAAATAGGTAAAGTAAAACA
>CAKVBE010000029.1 GCA_934725005.1 uncultured Rickettsiales bacterium
TGACGACACATTATATAGTGAAAAGCAGTATGTTAGATCTGGATACAAAAAAATTGGAGAGTATCTTGGAAGAAGTGATGCTGCAGAGAAATTGTATAAATTTTTTGAAGAAGGAAAACCGGCTATTGATGAATACCTTTCAGAGATTCATGAAAATGATAAGAAAGTAGAGTGTTTGAAAATCTATAGAAATCAATTACCGGAAATTGAACTCTATGATGGCGTTATAGAATTAATTGAGAAATTAAAAGTAAAAGGTATTAAAGTCGGAATCATTACAGATGGTCGACCAGAAGGACAGAGAAGCAAGCTCAAAATACTTGGGTTAGATAAAATAATTGAAGATATTATAATTACTGATGAGCTTGGAGGCATTCAATTTAGAAAGCCATGTGATATCGCATTTCGTGTTATGCAACGCAAATGGGGAATTCCATTTGAACAGATTATTTATGTGGGAGATAATTTGAATAAAGATTTCCAAGCATGTAGACAACTTGGAATGAGATGGAAGTACTTTAGAAATGAAGATGGTCTGTATTTTCATGATAAATATATTACGAAAAATATGATTGAAAAGTTACAGGATATTAGAATTTAGGAGATAATTATTATGAAGGTAATGATATTAACCAATAACGACGTCGGATTATATCAATTCAGAAAAGAACTAATCGAAAAATTATTGAAACAGCATGAAGTAGTAATATCATTACCTGATGGCGATTTCATAAAGGCGTTAGAAGATATTGGATGTAAATACATTGACACATCAGTTGATAGACGTGGCATTAATCCTGTAACCGATTTAAAGCTGTTTAGTGAGTATCGTAGATTGCTGAAACAGGAGAAACCAGATATTGTGATTACATATACGATCAAGCCAAACGTTTATGGTGGGTTTGCTTGTTGGATAGCTCGTATCCCATACGCAGTGAATATCACAGGTCTTGGGACTGCATTTGAAAACGGTGGTCTACTGAAGAAGTTGGTTATTATATTGTATAAAGTGGCATGTAAAAAAGCCCGGATTGTCTTTTTTGAAAACGAGGAAAATAGACAGGTATTTATTAAAGAGAAAATAGTAAAAGAGAGTCAGACACATAGATTGAATGGGGCAGGAGTTAATCTTGATAAGTACCAAGTGACCGAATATCCAGAAGAAGATAAAGTCAAATTTCTTTTCATGGGTAGGGTGATGGCTGAAAAGGGTATCGATGAGCTCTTTGAGGCAATGAAAAAATTGATTGCTGATGGTGTAGACTGTGAGTTGAATGTTTTAGGTAGATATGAAGAGGACTATAAGGCGAAGATACGGGAATATGAGGCGGAAGGGTGGCTTCATTATTACGGATATCAGAAAGATGTTAGACCTTTTATAGAAGAATGTCATTGCTTTGTTCTCCCGTCTTGGCATGAAGGAATGGCGAATACGAATCTTGAATGTGCAGCATCTGGTCGTCCCATTATTACTTCTAACATTCCGGGATGCAAAGAGGCAATAAAAAATGGAATCAGTGGTTTTCTTTGTGAGCCGAAGAATGCGGATAGTTTGTATGAGGCAATGAAGAAAATGATAGGGATGAGCTGGGAAGAGCGTAAAAAGATGGGGCAGGAAGGACGTAATCATATGGAAGAAGTATTCGATAAGCGAAAAGTTGTTGAGGAGACAATATCTGCAATATTCTCATGAGCTTGGTTTTTCGGGGGAATGAGAAGCGGAAGATTGTTTTGATGAGAATATTGTAACAAAAAATAGATTGTGAGCATAGAAGGCAAAAACAAGCAACATAAACCAGAACTCAGCCGAGTGGCTGATGACATGCATTGGAAACTGGGCTGGGTTCTGGAACAGAACCCCCGTAAACTATGAAGCCCGAAATGGCTGCATCTATAAAAACTCAACAGAGGTCTGAAGTGGTGTAGCATTCACTAAGTAAATCAGTACTATAACAGGTGAATGCAGAAAAGCATAAAAAGCAAGAGCTGTACGAGTCTGTCGTAATGTCTGCCATTAATTATCATCATAAATTTGATAGAAATAAGTACTCTAAGTGAAAAATGATTCGGTAGCATTTATCTGATGAACAATTCAGATAAATGTATCAGTGATATACTTTAGCTGAGTGGCCAAGTTTCGGAAAGTTAAAGAAAAATTTTATAATATATGTAATGTATTGAACTATGATATTAGAGAAGGAGTAAATAAATGTTTTTATCGGTATTAATTTCTGTTTATAATGCAGAAAAATACATTGATAGATGTATTGGCTCAATTGTTTCACAATCTTTTAAAGAGTTTGAGTTGATATTAGTCAATGATGGATCAACAGACTCAAGTTTACAGAAATGTATACAATGGAAGAAAAAATATCCTGAATTAGTGAAAGTAATTAATAAAGATAATACAGGTTCGTTGCTTTCTAGAAGACGATGTTTAGAAGAAGCGCACGGAGAATATATTTATATTATGGATGCAGATGACTATTTATTAAATGAAAATATGTTTGAAATGATTAAAATGGCAATAAATAGATATAAGTGTGATTTGGTTTTTTTTAATGCAACTAATTCTGATAATGAAAATTGGATTTATCAGTATCCTTATAAAGACAAAGAAATATTTGAAGGAAAAGATTTAAATAAGTTATATGAACGGTTGGTTGAAGGAGATAGCTTAAATTCTTTGTGGAATAAAGTTTTTTCTAAAAATATTGTGGATTGGGATGTGAATTATGTTAAATATGAATATGTCCGAAATGGAACCGATTTTTTTCAGGTTATACCAATTATATTAAATGCTAAAAAAGTGTTGTATTTAAATGAAGCATATTACTGTTATCAAATTAGTGATAATCAGGAAAGTATTGTACATAAATTTAACCCCTATATATATGACTCATTGAAGGCTGGATATGTACGATTAAATAACGAACTTGCAAGACGCGGTATAATGAATGTTGATTTGGAAAAAAAATTATATAAACGATTTATGATGATGAGCAGTACTGCAGTTTACAAAATAAGGTTTGCAAGAGATAGGGAATTTAATTTATATAAATATTTAAAAAATATAAGGCAGGACTTTTGGTTTAGGGATATTTACAAGAAATGCAATATACATGAGATACCACTTAAGAGAAGAATGATTATAAAAATATTGTATAGAAAAATGTACACAACATTAATAATACTTATAAAAATATCTGAATGGCGAAATCAAATATAGGATGGAAATATGAAATGCAACTATCAAACAATGAGACACTTATATTGTATCTAAGCTCGATAATACTATCATTTAGTTTGTTATTGGGGATGAAATACTATAAGTTGAAATACATATATTTAAAAAGTAATAAAAGAAGAATAGCACAATTGAATATTTATTGGATGAACATATTTATTTGTATGTTACCAATGATTTTATTGCTTTCGGTTCGGTATAATACAGGGGCAGATTATCAACAATATTCATGGAATTACATAACAGTTATAACTGGTAATGTATTTGATAGCAGTTCTATTTTTAAATTGGAACCGTTATATACATTGAGTATTAAATTTGCAAATTTAGTTTGCCCGAATGTAGTGCAATTTTGGTTTGCAATGATTGCTTTTTTTATGTTTATTAATTTTGTGATTGCATTTTATTTATTTGAATTAGATAACCCTCATTGGTTTATTCTACTTTTTGGTTTGTTCGCATATTTACATTGCTTTAATTATGTGCGACAGATGTATGCAGCATCCTGGATAATGATAGCATTGGGGTGGTTGATAAAAAGAAATAGAAAAATTTATTTTGTTCTCTTTATTATAATTGCAACACTAATTCATAGAAGTTCAATAATATTTATTTTGCTATGGCCAATTTGTAAATTAAATAAAGAAAAGAATTTTTTATATAGAATTCTAATGTGTGCATCACCACTGTATTTGACGATTATAGCTCGAATTTTATTTAAATTGTCTTTTTTTTCGAGATATGCACATTATTTTGCAGGAACTTTAAAAGTTGGAGTGGGATTTTTAATTGAAATAATTCCGCTAATGGTTCTTATGATATTTTGTAAAGACGATAATAGAGAAAATAAAGAAATCAGCGCATTATTGAATATTGCTTGGCTAGTCATACCATTGAGATTAATGTCATATTTTTCATATGCAGCTGGACGACTGTTTATTACTTGTTCTATATTTTCTATTTTAGCGTATTGTCTGAGTAAGCAAAAAAGATCAAATAGAATATTTGTAACAATAATTTTTCTTATTTATTTTATAATTGAGTTTTATCTATTTAATAATAGTGATGTATTTCCATATACATTTTATAATGGTATTAGGCGTTGATTGAATATGTATTCATTACAAAAGAATATTGATATTAGAAAATGATTTGTAAAAAGAATATTGATCATTTCCACAATCTATTTGTGAAAATGATTCCTGTTCTATTCTTGATATTTTTAGTGGCCTTATGACATGTATTCTACGGTAGTGTTGAAGATTGAAAAACATTGAATTTTCAATAAAAAGCAAAAAAGCACTTGATTATATGAGGAGGAGATAATTGTTAAATGCGCACTCATTTAAAACATTTTATGACAATTGGAATAGGGACTTTAGTTAATATTTTAATTGGTATTTTAACAACGCCAATCATCACTCGCTTAGTTAATACTGCTGATTACGGTGCTTTAGCAATGTTTAATACCTATACAAGTATGGCAGTTATGATATTGTGTTTGGGATTAGATCAGTCATTAATAAGATTTTACTATGACAATAATTCAATAGAGTATAAAAGACGTTTAATTACTGCAACAGCATGGTTTTCTGTATGTGCATCTTTAGTACTATGTATATTTGGATATGCAATTTTAAATAAAGAATTATTTATATTTGAGTTTAAGGATAAATTTCTTATTTGTCTGCTAATAAACATATGTATTCAAGTTTTTTTTAGATTTACACAGATAATATTACGTGTGGAATATAAAACAAAAACGTTTGCGCTGTTAAATAGTATAAATAAAATCGTTTATTTGGTAATGGCTTCTGTAATGTTAAAATTTCTATACAATGCAGATAATTTATTCTTACTCATTCTGGCTACAATTGTTTCAGTGGGGGTGCCATTGATTGTTGGAATAGTGATAGAAAGAAAGTTATGGTGTCCATTAGTTAATTATTCAATAGAAAGCTTAGATGTAAAAAAGGTTTTATGTTATGGTTTCCCGTTTATTTTTTCAATGGGTATTACCACAGTTTTTGAAGCTTTAGATAAACTGTCCATTAATTATTTTTGTAATTACTCAGAAGTAGGGATATATTCTAGTGCAATTATGATTGTAAATGTATTTTCGATTTTACAAACAACATTTAATACAGTATGGGCACCTATGGCTATAGAACAATACACGAATAATTCGGAAAATAAGGAGTTTTTCAGAAAAATTAATAACATTATAACAATATTAATGTTTAGTTTTGGATGTACATTGATAGTATTTAAAGATGTGTTTATTATATTACTAGGTGAAAATTATAGATCGGCTACATATATAATACCATTTTTGATATTTAGACCGATAATGTATACAATATCTGAAACAACATCTGTGGGAATAGACTTTGCAAAAAAAAGTCAACTTCACATAGTAGTGGCTGCTATTGCATGTATAGTAAATGCTATAGGTAATTTCTTTTTAGTTCCTGTGCTTAATGGGCGAGGAGCCGCAATATCAACTGGGATTTCTTATATTGTGTTTTTTACAGCTCGGACTTTCCTGGGTAAAAGATATTATGATTATAAACCTGAATTAAAAAAGCAATATTTGCTAATTGCCGCTACAACAGTATTTGCAACATATAATACATTTGCAACATTTGATAGTTGTTGTGTGATCATGTATGTTGCGTGTATGTGTATTATTGTTGCGGTATACAAAAAAACAATTAAAGAAATGATAATTTATATATTTAATTTAATAGATAAAAGGTAGATGGTGAAACCTGACTGAGCACCTTTGTTATATCATACATTCCTGTGATAATAGTTATAAATACTACAGCAATATAAAAAGTTAAGTCTCAACTTTTGGTATATTGCCAGACGGCATATTGTCTGGAGTAGATACAAGAACAGTCGTTATTTGTTAAGGCGTCTGTTGTAATAGGAAACACCCCAACAAAAATGTCCGCGAGTAGCAAGAAATATACAAAACTCAGAAGTAATCATGCTAAGAAATAAGTATCTTATTTACTAAGGAACTCAGGTCTTAAGGTTTATGATAGATAATTTCTTACTAGCCGTAAGGAATATTAACCATAAATATATTGTAGTAGGAAGGAGAAAAAGTAATATGCTGAAAATACTTCATATTTTTACTAATATGAATTACGTATATACGGAGGCTTTAATAGAACTTTTTTATAATTATGTACAGAATTGTTATCATGAATTTTTAATATGTGATGCAAAAGAAAATGTTCCAAAAACAATCCGAGAAAAAGATGAGGAACAATTGCGAATACACTATTTAGAAGATGGAAATATTAGATTAGAATATAGAGAGATAAAAAAATATCAAAAAGATTTTGATTATACAATATATCATTTTTTACCTAATGATATATTGCTTCATGAATATTATAAACACCATAAAAAATTTTTAAAGAATACTATTTGGAGAATTTGGGGAGCTGATTTATATAATTGGGAAAAAAAAGGAATTCAGGGTTTCTTTTTTAACGCTATTAGGAGAAAAACGCGGAAAGAAATACCTTATGTGATAGCAGAACCAATGGATATACCAGAATATAAAAAACAATTTGGAGAAAAGACTTTTTTATTGGGACCAGATCCTAAGGGATATGATGTTACATTTTTAAATAATCATTATGAAAGTAAAAAAGATAATGCAGTGTATATCTTAGTTGGACATAGTGCAGTTAAAACATTACATCATAAAGAAATATTGACTAAATTGGTTGGTTATAAAGATAGAAACATAAAAATAATATTGCCAATGAATTATGGAGATATGAATTATGCAAAAGATGTATATAATTATGCTGTTTCGCTTTTTACCCAAGAAAAGGTTATTTGGATACAAGAAAAAATGGATTTAGGAGAATATGTGAAATTATTGTGGAAATGTGATATACAAATTATTCATTCTGAAAGACAAATAGCTATGGGAAATATAACGATGATGATGTATATGAAAAAAAAGATTTTTTTAATGCAAGATTCCATTATGGATGAGTATTACAGAAAAAAGGAGGGGCTAGATATATATAATAGTTCTGAAATAGGAAATACATCGTTTGAAGAATTTGTAAAAAATATTTATAGTGAAAAGAACAGAATGTTTGCAATTGAAGAAATAGATATTAATTCTATTGCAAAAGCTTGGAAAGAAACATTTGAATTTTTAAAAAGTAAGAGGAAATAAGAAATGATACAATTTAATATACCGCCGTTTATTGGAAATGAAGTTAAATATATGAAAGAAGCTGTTGAAAATCAAAAAATATGTGGAGATGGACCATTTACAAAAAAGTGTGATGAATGGATGGAAAAAAAATTTAGAGCTGAAAAAGTATTATTAACAACCAGTGGTTCGGCAGCTTTGGATATGGCAGCGTTTCTTTGTAATTTGAAAGCCTCAGATGAGGTTATTCTACCTAGTTTTACCTTTTCTAGTACTGCTAATTCCTTTGTTTTGGCAGGAGCAAAATTAGTTTTTGTTGATATTAGACCAGATACAATGAATATTGATGAAAAAAAAATTGAAAGTGCTATTACTGATAAAACAAAAGTTATATGTGTGGTACATTATGCTGGAGTAGCATGTGAAATGGATGAAATCATGGCAATTGCAAGGAGACACAATCTACTTGTTGTTGAAGATGCGGCACAAGGAGTAATGAGTAGTTATAAAGGAAAAGCGCTGGGAACAATTGGTGATTTTGGATGTTATTCTTTTCATGAGACAAAAAATTATTCTATGGGAGAGGGCGGAGCGATTATTATAAATAACAAAGATTATATTGAAAAAGCCGAAATTCTTCGCGAAAAAGGAACAAATAGGACACAATTTTTTCGTGGACAAGTGGCAAAATATAATTGGGTTGATTTTGGTGATAGTTACTTGCAAAGCGATTTGAATGCAGCATATCTCTGGGCACAGTTGGAAAGTGCAGATAAAATTAATACTAATAGGTTATTAACTTGGAAGCAATATTTCGATGCATTAAAAAGTTTAGAAGAGCTTGGAATGATAGAACTTCCAACGGTTCCAAAAGGCTGCATACATAATGCACATATGTTTTATATTAAATGTAAAGATATAGATATAAGAAAAGAATATATAGAATACATGAAAGAGAATGAAATCCAATGTGTATTTCATTATGTTCCATTACACAGTGCACCAGCAGGATTGAAATTCGGGCGTTTTTCAGGAAAAGACGAATTTACTACTTCAGAAAGTAATAAATTAGTAAGACTTCCAATGTACTATAATATGAAAAAGGCAGATTTACAAAAGGTAATTGATAAAACAAAAAAATTTTTTATGAAAGAAAAGTAATGCTAGGGTCTGATTCTGTGAAGGACATATAAAAAGAAATATCTTTAAAGGATTTCTAAAAGAAATATAAAATTACAAGCTTAGGGAAAAACGAAACTTAGTAGTCTGATTCATTAAATGTGAACTTTGCGAATAGATTACACTAAATTCAATATATCGAATAAAGAGTTTTTCTCTAATTTCAACCAATCCAATTAGTGTAACCGATACACTTAATTGGATTGGTTTTCAAATAGCGTATTTTTGATATTTTAAGGTTTTAGTGTAACAAATGTGTAAAACAAAAGGTCGCATAAAAAATCGGATATGTAGAAGAGGAGTTTTAATGTATGAAGATAGCAGTAGCAGGTACAGGATATGTAGGCTTATCGCTTGCAATACTTTTATCACAGAATCATGAAGTAATGGCTGTAGATATTATTCCGGAGAAAGTAGAGCTGATCAATCAGAGAAAATCTCCGATCCAGGATGAATATATTCAGAAATATCTGGCAGAGAAGGATTTGAATCTTACTGCTACTTTGGATGCGGAAGCGGCATATAAGGATGCGGATTTTGTGGTGATTGCAGCGCCTACCAATTATGACAGCAAGAAGAATTTCTTTGACACTTCTGCAGTAGAGGCGGTTATCAAATTGGTGATCCAGTATAATCCGGATGCTGTTATGGTTATTAAGTCTACAATTCCGGTAGGTTATACGGCGAGCGTGAGAGAGAAGTTTCACTGCGATAATATTATTTTCAGCCCTGAATTCTTAAGGGAATCGAAGGCACTGTATGACAATCTGTATCCATCCAGAATTATTGTTGGAACAGATGTGCAGAATGCGAGACTTGTAAAAGCTGCAAATACTTTTGCGGGACTTTTGCAGGAGGGGGCTATTAAGGAAAATATTGATACTTTAATCATGGGATTTACAGAGGCTGAGGCTGTGAAGCTGTTTGCGAATACATATCTGGCTTTGCGTGTGTCTTATTTTAATGAACTGGATACTTATGCAGAGATGAAAGGTTTAAATACGCAGCAGATCATCAATGGCGTATGTCTGGATCCGCGTATTGGTTCCCATTATAATAATCCGTCTTTTGGATA
>CAKVBE010000030.1 GCA_934725005.1 uncultured Rickettsiales bacterium
TCTCTATATTTGGCAATCTTTTTTCTAAACTTTCTAAATCAGATAAAATCAATTCCGTTTGTATTAATTCTATATCTCTAATTGGATCAATATTACCTTCAACATGACTTATGTCGTTATCTTCAAAACACCTTACAACGTTGGCTATACAATCGACCTCTCTTATATTTGCTAAGAATTGATTTCCTAAACCTTCACCTTTACTAGCACCTTTTACTAAACCAGCTATGTCAACAAATTCTATTTGTGTATAAATTATTTCTTGTGAATTTTCCAATTTTGCCAATTTATCTATTCTGTCATCTGGTACACAAACTCTGCCAATATTTGCGTCTATTGTACAAAATGGATAATTAGCTGCTTCAGCTGCTGCTGTTTGTGTTAAGGCATTAAATAACGTAGACTTACCTACATTAGGCAACCCAACTATTCCGCACTTAAGCATTTATTAAAAATAGTTAACAATAATACTAATATAATAAACAATTTCTTTAAAAAACAATGATTTTTATTAAAACAACATTATTTGTTTTGCTAATGGTATTAATGATTTGACATGATACCTGTATATGGATGTTTTTTAAATCTTTTTCTTCTAGAGAGGAAAAATTCGTTGTTTGTTACTCTTTTTAATCCTTTCTCTCCTTATGGGAAAGTGTCAGCTTTGCTGGCGACAGGGTGCTTGAGAATCTTTCGAATTCTTACTATCTGATTTAAACTCCACTTTGTCAACTTCGTTGACATTTCTCCATTTCGTTACGAAAACTTCGGATTACTACTCAGGCTTTCAACCATTCGCTAATGATTATAAGTAAGCTTTCATCCCCCAATCATTGTTTTCCACTTAAAAGGAGGAAGAATTAATGATAATTTTTCTTAATTATCTATGATAGAAATATTTTTTTACTAAAATTTGAACCCATATAGATAATTTCAATTAATTAAATTAGTATTTATAAGTATCAGTCTAAAGTTTTGCATAAAAAATACAAAAATAATAACACATTATATGTTAAGTTCAGAGATTCAACATTTCATGAAATATGGCCTCAAAAAATGGAGTAAACCAACACCTCGCCAGCACGTTATCATTATAAACTTGTTTCAAATCCAGTTCATATTGATACTAAATCAAAAGATTTGTTACCTACATAAAGCAAAATTACACAAAAAATAAAAATGGCTTATTAATTGCTTCCGACAAAAACATTTTTATACATTTTTAAACAATATTGTTTTACATTTTACTTTACTTGGACCTTTTAAAAGTGCCAATGACAGTATCAGCAATAAAGAATACAGGAATTTAAAAATCTACTAAATTAAGTAATGAGATAAAATACAACAATTACAAAAATATAAAACATGTCGTACAATCATGAATTTAACATCCTGCAATTAAATAGAACTTAACGTGTGGATAAACTATGACATTAAAAGCTATAACTATCCTTTAAAAATTATTTCTTTGACAAGACAATGCACATAAAACATAAAAAAATAGCAACACAACACCAACTAGAGAACAACTTTATAAATCTGTACACCAAAGTGTACTGTAATCAAAAAATAAAAACCATCAATAACCCCCATATCACATATTAGACTAAATTTAAATCTTACCTACAACTAGAAATTAAAATTTCCTTTAGCTTTTCTAAAACTGATTCACAAAACTCTTTTTGTTTTAGTATCACCAACACCGTATCAATACCAGCAACCGTGCCTAAAATTTCACTACTATTTCTTTCGTCTATAATTTTAGCAATCATTGAAGCGGAGCCGTCTCTTGTACGCACTATTATTTCAAAACCATTAGTTTGTATAGTTTTAACTAAACCCCTAACCCATGTACTCACCTCTAATGGCCTTTGTTGAATTGAATAATAAGTTGTTTTTGGGCTATCTTCATCAACCAACTTTATAGTCCCAAGTTTTTTTAATATCCTGGAAATATTTGATTGAGTCGTAGAATAGCCAAGTTTACTTAATCTATACGTAATCTCATTCTGCGTTCTAACCTTGTTATTGAGAATTAGTTCTCTAATTACATTTTCTAGTTTCTGCATAATATCCCTCATAAAATAATAAATAAAATACATAGAGTCCCAAAGAAATAAACCTGGGGGACGGCTGATGTATTTTTAATTAATCCGCACTATATAAAAAATCAATAGTATTATGATATAAAAAATTCATTTTAATTATATTAAGCTAATATTAATGTAAAACCAATTAATGATGTAATAAACGAGAATAACCACATACCTTTGACAACACGTGTTTCACTTATCCCACATTTCTCAAAATGATGATGTAGTGGTGCCATTTTAAATATTCTTTTTTTAAACAATTTATAAAATAAAACTTGCAGTGTTGAGCTAGCTAATTCAATGATAAATAGCAATCCCATAATTGCGTAGAATAATTCTATTTTTAACATGTATGAGATAAAAAATAAAAAAGCTCCAACACTTAAGCTACCAACATCGCCCATAAATATTTTTGCTGGATGTTTATTAAATATAAAGAATGCCAGAAATGAAGAACAAATTGTTAATAGTGCAACCAACACAAAATCAACTATTTCTTTCGTTAAAACAACATTAAAACTTCTGAAGCAAATTACATATAAAAACAATAACAAACTAATAATTGCAACAGGAATACTCAACAATCCATCTAATCCATCAGTAATATTTGTAGCATTGGCTGAACCAACCAAGGCCATCACAAAAAATGGAAAAGCCAAAACCCCTAAATCTAACCATACATTAAATAATGGAACTTTTATACTTTCTGTCATATAATCCTGATTAAAATATGCTAACGATAATATTGTAATCGAACCAATTATTAATTCTAAGATCAATTTTATACTCCCTCTAAAACCAAAGGAACTGTCAAAAAATACTTTCATTATATCATCTACAAGCCCTATTACTGAGAAACCAACAAATAAAAACAATCCTATCCATGTGTAACATGAACTTAAATCACAAAATAACATCATGCTTATTATTGCACTCATATTAAACGCCAATCCACCCATTGTTGGCGTCTTTGCTTTTTTAAAATGTGTCTCAGGTCCATCTGTCCTTATTGGTTGAAACTTTGAATGTCTTTTAAGAAAAACCATCAATATCTTTATTAGAAAAGATGATAACAAAAAATTAAACAAAAACACTATAACAAGTGTCCAATTTAAACTAAAATAATTATAAAGCATAATTTTGGTCTATTAAAAACTATAAAAATAAATCTATCTTATTATTTTCCGACAAGTAATTAAAAATTTTGTAACTTTTTTTTCCTTTTGAAGATTTTATAAAAACTAAGTCATTATCATTTAATATATTTTTTATATCAGCAATAACATCGTCAGCATCACTATAATAATGGACATCAAATCCATCATTCAACAAAATTTTGCACCCTTCTTCAAATTCTGGACAAAATAATACAACAATATCAGGTTTTAATTCTTTTATTTTCTCAATTATATGTAAATGAAAATTCTTTGACTCAGAACCTGCTTCAGCCATTGCTCCAAAAATGCATACCTTTCTATTATTTTTAAAATAATCATTCTTCATTATTTCAAAACCAGAATCAAATGCTTTTGGATTTACCGCATTGTAAACACCGTTAATAACATTGAGCTTTATCTCTTTGTTATCATGTGTGTATTTTACAACCTCTAAATTATTTCTACCTCTAACAGGCGCAGCATTTTTCGATAAAACACTAAGTGCTTCTTCAACATTTAAATCTAATAGTTTGCATACGGTTAATACAGACATTGAATTAAAAATAATATTCATATCAATTGTATTAAAAACAACCTTATATTCTTTGCCAAAAATGCTATATTTTACTTCGGATTTAAGATTATCATTTATTTTAAATTCTAGCAATTTTGAATTAGGAAAATTAGTGCTTCCAAAACTAAATGGCTTACAACCAAGTTTAACCGCTTTTTCTGAAATAAAATCATAGTACTTGTTATCCCTATTCAAAATCACATATTCACTTGTTTCTTTTAGAATTTCACTTTTTTCAAAAGCTATTTCATCCAAGTTCTTATAATTCCCTAAGTGTGCCTTTTCGATGTTTGTTATAATACTAATATTTGGTTTAACCAATTTCGCTAAATTTAGCATTTGTCCACATTCATCTATACCAACCTCATATATAGCATACTCAGTGTCTACAGGCGTATTGACCATAGTATAAATCAAGCCACTGTAATTATTGAAACTCATTATATTACAGCTTGCTTTTCCAAAATGTGATAATGTCAGATAACACAATTCCTTTGTTGTTGTTTTTCCTAAACTGCCAGTAATACAAATTACTTTACTTTTTAACTGATATCTTCTATAAAGAGCTAACTTTTCATAGGCAACATTAACATCTCTAACCAATATTATTCTGTCACTACTAATAACATTACTTGGCACTTTACTAGACATTACATAAGTTGTTTCATATGATTCTAAAACATCACTTATAAAATCATTACCATCATTCTTTTCACCTTTTTTTGCAACAAAAAGTGAATGATCAATAACTCTTCTACTATCAAAAACAACATTTGTTATTTCTAACTTTTCTGGACAAGACAATAATTCTTCTCCTAAAGCCTTAGTAATAGAGACTTCATCCCACAAAAACATTATTTTTCCTCTTCTTTATTTTTAATTTTTAAAAACTTTATTTTTTCCTTCAACTTTCTGATTCTGTTATTCCTTAAATTATCAAAAAATGTATATATACCATTCAAAAAGTCTGTGAAAAACGAAAACAAGAAACCTAGCATGAAAGAAAATATCATTACGATAAATAACTTGACTTCAATCACATAATCAAAAGGATTTAAATTTAACTCAACATCTATTGAATTATTTATAAAAAATATTGCAAAAACAGTTATAAGTAGGATTGATATCGTTAAATTTATAATAGTTTTAATCTTTTGTAACATTCTAATAATCGCCTAAATTAATTTATTTAATATAATTTCAAGTTTAT
Organism: uncultured Rickettsiales bacterium; assembly: GCA_934725005.1. Next base: position 5,035 of record CAKVBE010000030.1, read on the forward strand.
CATAACTCATATAACCTCTATATACTTTACCATTTATGATAAAAACTGGTACACCTCTGTTGAGTTTTAACAATTCAACATTCTTACTCTGATTATACGCTATCTTATTTAACACTCTATCAGAATTGTAACATTCACCAAGTTTTTCTGCATCTTCTACATCGTGATTAGCTATAAAATTTTTAGAATAATTGTCAATATCTTCCAAATCACCTTTAGAGATTGAAAAGAAACTATCATTAGCGTTTAACTTTAAATCATTATTAGTAAGACAGCTTATTATGCCACCAAGAAATATAGTTTGTTTATCATAAACTGGCCTATGTACAAATTTAACAATACCATTATCAATAAAATTTTTTCTAAGTTGTGGCAAAACAGACTTATTAAACATTTGACAATATTTACACTTATAAGAATAATATTCTATTATTGTTATTTTTGCATCATTAGAACCTTCAACTAAATCATCAGAAAATTCTGAAAATATATATTTTAATTTTTCGCTCTCTGTACCATTTTCTAACAGAGTATCCATGTAAACAATATCACTTTTTACATGTTTGTTTTCATAATTTTTATAAGTAGCACCAATTGTTAACAGTATAAAAACACATACCAAAAATTTTTGTAATTTTGTAAGTTTAAATTTCATAATACTTCTAAAATACTTTCAAGTTTATCATTCAATTCATCAATGTTTTTATTGATGATTTCATTATCATTAATATTGTCCAACTTTTTTTCTATAATATCAATGTTTTCATTGTTATTTTCAATTTTTTTTGTCTTTTCTTCATGTTTTTTCTCACTCAAAAAATCACCAAGCAAAACTTTTACCTTATCATTTGTTGATTCATTTCTATAAAAAATTTTATTAAAAACAGAATTATTTAAAATTTCAGGTTCTTCTCCATTATATAAAACCTCTATTGTTGATGTGATTAAAATTAAAATTACATAAGCTTTAATAGCACCAAATAAAAATCCTAATACCATATCCAGATTGTAAGGCATAATCTTTTTGATTAGTTCTGCTATATACCTTGATATTATAGACAAAACTATCAAGGCAATGGTAAAAATCGATATGTTCAAAATTATATCAGCTAAAAATGGTATTTTGATCAATTCAGAAAAATAACCTAAAAAAAACGGTTTTAACAAAGTTAATAAATAAAAAGACAAAACCCAATTTGAGAGAGAGAATAACTCTCTTATAAACCCTCTCATCAATCCAATAACAGTACAAAATAGAAATAAAACTACTATAAAAATATCAAAATTACTTAAATCCATAAACAATAAATTTTATTTTTGAATTAACTTTAATATACCCAAAATGTTTGATGCCGTTATTAATAAATTGTCGCTAACGACCCACATATTAATTCCAAATTCTATAGTTGAATCTTCTCTTAATCTTGATATGAACACGCTTTTATCAAGAGAACAATCTTTAGGTGTTGCATAAACATATTCACTTACATTGTCCAAAAGCATTATATTTTCAGAATCCTCATAAACTTCTCTTAACAAATCCAGATCAACTTTATTTCTACATTCAACATTTATAGTTTCTGAATGACAATTAAACACTGGCACATTAACAGAAGTTATAGAAGTCTTTATTTCACCATTATATATCTTGTTTATATCTTCACGGACATTATATTCATCGCTATATTCATATTCGCTAACGCAATCACCAACTTGTGGTATAACATTAAAAGATATTGGTTTTATAAAGTTTCTTGGTTTTACAATATCATTCTCGTAAATCTTTTTTGTACTATCAAATAGCTCATCCATAGCATCTTTTCCATTTCCAGAAACTGCTTGGTAAGTAGAAATAACTAACCTCTTTATACCAAACATTTTTTTTATCGACTTAACGGCGAGTAACGTTTGTATTGTAATACTGCTAGGACAAGAAATAATTTTATTATCATGTAAATCAGATAAAATGTCACCATTTATCTCAGGAATTATCAGCGGGATATTTTTTTCATATCTATATGTACTGCTGGTATCTATTATTAAACAACCAGCCTCTTTCGCTTTTTCACAATAATGTCGTGTGACTTCGTTGCTATCTAAACAAAAAATAACTATGTCAGCATCCTTAAAATTAAAATGCTGCATACACTCAACCTCAATGGTACTATTGCCAAAACTTATCTCTTTTCCCTCAAACTCGTGATCATCCAATAAAATAACGTCATCAGCCAGATAACCATATTCGGCAAGTAGCACCACAATCTTTCTACCAATATTTGTAGTAGCTCCAACTATTGCTATATTATTCATTAACTAAACCTTTTGATATTATGATCGTCATTCTGATACTTCATCATCATCTATATCTGAATCTTCCTCGTCAAAATCATCACCATCAAATTCCATGTTATCCATAAGTTCATCAAGATTGAAATTATCATCACTGTCATCAAAACTGTCTTCGGATTTCAACAAGTCTTTCTTTGCAATATTCTTAATAAACAAATTATCTTTTAAAATATCTTCTTTTAACTTTTCCCTAGCTTCCTGCAAGTCTACATTTTTATTTTCTATTTCTTTCAACGATATATATGCGGCTTTATCGTATTTATCATTATCATTTAATTTAGATGGCGAACCAGCTAAAATTGACTTTGCCCTGTTAGATGCTAATAATGCCAATTCAAACTTATTTGGAACAACCCCAAGACAATTTTCTATAGATACTGTTTTCATTTTTATTTTTTTAATAAGCAATTAGTATAAATTATAATAATTAATGTTCAAATATGTCAACATCAAGCCAACCCTGTAAATCTAAATTTACTCTCGTATTAAGGAATTCAAAACATTTTTTTGCTAGCTCTTCCCTTTTTTCTCTTTTCAATATATTATCAAGATGTTTCTTTATCTCATGCAAAAACAACACGTCGTTAGCAGCATATTTTACTTGTTCTTCACTAAGATTACCACCCCAATAAGAACTTTGTTCTCTTTTTGAAATATCAATTCCAAAAAACTCTTTTATGAGAACTTTTAGACCATGGGTATCAGTATATGTTCTAGCTATTTTTGAAGCTATTTTTGTACAGTAAACATTCTTTATTGGGAATCCAAAAGTTTTTTGTAATATGGCCATATCAAATCTAGCATAATGCATAATTTTCAATACATTTTCATTTTTTAGGAGATTAACCAAATTTTGAGAATGTGTATAGTCATTACTTGAAAAATGAACCATATGAGCTTTGTCATCACCAGACGATAACTGGACCATGCACAATCTATCTCTAAAATTATTCAAACCTAAAGTTTCTGTATCTATTGCAACTTCATTACCCAAATCAAGACCATCTGGCAAATCATTTTCATATAAAGTATAAGACATTTTAAAAAATTAACTATATTTAATTACGAATAATTTTATACGGGCTTAATATTAATTCAATAAAAAACTTAGATTGCAATATTTATTGATTTTATTTAACATATTTCTTAGTCTATAAGAATATATGATTAATAAGATTAATTAAAAGTAATTATATGAACGCAAATTCAATTGGTATCGGAAACGTTATAAAGTATAAAAATAGATTTTGGATGGTAACAAAAAAAGAGCATGTAAAACCAGGTAAAGGTGGTGCATTTGTTCAAGTTGAAATGAAAGATATAATGAACGGCACAAAAACCAATGAAAGATTTAGATCTGACGAAGATCTAGAAAAAGCATTTATGGAAGAGAAAACTTTTTCTTATCAGTATGACGAAGGCGATAAAATAGCTTTAATGGATATGGAAACTTTTGACCAAGAATCATTTTCAAAAGAGTTATTGGGCGACAAAGCAGCTTACTTACAAGAAGGAATGGAAGTAAGAGTTTGTTATTGCGAAGGAATGCCAATAGATATTAAACTTCCTGAAACAGTTATACTCGGTATTAAAGAAACTGAACCATCAATAAAGGGTCAGACTGTTACAAATTCATTTAAACCAGCAATTTTGGAAAATGGAGTAAGAGTTATGGTTCCACCATTTGTTACAACAGAAGATAAAATTGTAGTTAAAACAGAAGATTCAACATACGTTGAGAGAGCTGGAAAAAAATAATAAACAAGGTGTACGCTAGACGTAACATAGCGTACACAAAAAATTTAAATACTAGATACCCACATAGCTAGTTTTACTGTATAGATGTAATACTAGAAAGTTGTAATTTTATCACGAATACAAGTAATCGGTACTGATTTAACAAAACCAATACCACAAAAAGTTACTTAGTTATCTCTGACTCTTCGTAACCAACCAACAATATTTTAAATGCCTCTTCAATAGTTTTTACTGGTAATATTTCAATATTATCTTTCACTTTATCTGGCACTTTTTCAAGATCCTTAATATTATCGTACGGGATTATAGCTTTTTTTATTCCGCCTCTTAGCGCTCCTAATAATTTTTCCTTTAAACCTCCAATTGGCAATACTCTACCGCTCAAAGTAATCTCACCAGTCATAGCTATATCACTTTTTACTTTCATACCAGTTAAAACTGACATTAATGCACCTGATATTGCTATACC
>CAKVBE010000031.1 GCA_934725005.1 uncultured Rickettsiales bacterium
CTGGATATTCACCATATGGTGATAATCTTTTATTAAGTTCCTCATCTGATTCTGATAAGCTTTCGCTTATATCTTCGTTGCTATCATATACAATTTCATGATTAGCCATTTCAAGATTATTGTTAAATCTATCTAGAGCTGCCATTTGTGTATTTTTATATATGATAATAGGAGCTAGAAAGTTACCACTTATTATGTTACTTCCACAATAAGTTTTACCATTGTATCTTACTAATGGTGTAATTCCAGTTTTTCTTACATTTGAATTTATATTATGTATAAATCGAACATTTTCATGCCTTCTAGCTATATTTTCTGTGTAATCGGCATAACTTAAATCAAAATATTTTAAATTACCTCTTGTTCTTCCCAAAAAAGTTTCATCGTCTTGTAAATATAAAATTTTGTTAACTTGTTCTGTATTTAATTTTACATTTATAAGACTTGTGTTCACGAAATTGGCATTTTCCAATTTTTCGATTTCAATTTCTCTAAAATCTAAGCCACTTAACCAGAAGTCGTGTAAATCACCTCTTGTTCTTCCTAAAAAAGTTTCATATTTGTTTAGATTAAGAATTTTTTTAACATGTTCGATATTAAGTTTTAAACATGATATAGATATATTTTCTAGATTGGCTTTTTCAAGAGCATTGATGTCTTCATTTTCAAAGTTAAGCGCATAGATTTTGAGATTACTCAAATCACATTTTGTTTTATTTAATATTGTTGTGCTGCTATTGTTATCAACAATTTCTTTAACTATATATCCATCAATTATGACTCTTGTCAAATTTGCATCTTTATAGTTAGCTTTGCTGATTTTGAAATAACAATCGTCGTTGGATAAATAACTTTCTATCTGATTAGTATTATCTTCATTTAAATAGCTTGAACATTCATCTGATTTTGTATAGTCATCATTTAAATTTTCAGAGAATAAATCATATGACAAATCTTCATAACTAAAGTCAAAACCATGTGCATCGCCATTTTTTCTACCAAGAAGCCCATCTTCAGAGTTAACAATTTTCATGAGGTGTTCTAAGTTTATTTTAAATCCATTATAGCCATCCTTTTCTACTGCCTTTGAAATAATATTTTGGTTTTTGTTATCTATTTCTTGTATTTCTTGTGAAGTTAAATAAGTAAAGTTTATAGGTGGCAATTCAATTCTGCTTTTATTGTAGTGTTCAACAAGTTTGGATATTTGATTATAATTCAAAATACCTTTTGAAATGCTTTTATAAAATTCACTAAGATCTGCAAACTTTTTAAAACCTGAAATATTTTTAATAAATTCAAAATCAAATGATGTTAAATTTGCATCCTTAAATTCAAAATTATTGAAATAAAAAGTAATCTTATTTTTAAAGTTGTAATAATTATTTATACATTTTATGTTATTTCCAGATTTTTTAATATTGTTTAAAATATCTTATCCTATAATACAGTTTTTAAACTCAATAACTTTTATGTCCAAATCATTAAATACGTTTTTACTTAATATGTTATTAGTAAAGCATTCACCAAAGTATTATAAAAAATAATTATTAACGTGTGACATATCAACATTTGAAAAAATTATCTTACAATGATTATTGTATACTTCAATTGATATATTTTTATTAAAATTATTAAACCATTTTTCAAAACAATTAACAGTATCCTTATAATTCTCAAATTTTTTGGTTTTATTAAATTGTGATACAGTAGTTTCTTCAAGTGGTGCAAGTGCATATTCGCATATAGTTTTGATGATTTCTTTCTCTTTTAAAGAGTCACTTATATTTATTTTTTCAAAACATTCTGTTAGATCAAAATTATTATCTTCATTCTTAAATTCCATTTTTATCCTCATATTAATTACTAATTATATGTATATTATTTTATAATTATAATCATTTAATACAATACTATATTAATTTTTTATTAGCTTCAGATTATATTAATAAATATTTATGAATTTTTTAATAGATTTCCTATAGTTGATATATGTAAATACTATCTTCAGTTTTGTGATTTAAGAGTTTGGATTCGGTATATTTATCTCAACCATGAAGCCACCGAGTCTTTTTGATTTTCCAAATGAAATTTTACCTTTATGTTTATAGACAATATTTTTTGTTATAGCCAATCCAAGACCAACATTATTTTCTTTGCTTTCTTTATTTAATCTAAAGAATGGTTTAGTAATTTTATTATACATCTCTTCTGAAACACCGGAGCCATTATCTTCTAGTGATATGAATAGACCGTTATTGTTTGAAGTGACGCTAATAAATATTTTTTTTGCATATTTTAGAGAATTATTTATAATATTATTTAGCGCCCTTTTGAATAGGTCTTTTTTAATTTTAATCTTTTGTACAGTAATATCTGTTTCTAATGTTATATTTGTATAACCACTTCTTTTGTAGTCCTTTATTATGCTGTTAAAAAAGTTAACAATATTAGTCTCTTCAAAGACGTCACCGTTTTCGTCTTTTGCAAACATAAGATATTCATTTATCATTTTTTGCATTTCATCAATATCTTCTTTCAAGTCTTTTTTTATTTCACAATCTTCTATAAATTCTGTCTCGAGATTCATTCTTGTTAATGGCGTTCTAAGATCATGTGATATTTCGGCCAACATGATAGTTCTTGAGTTTACGTATTTTTTTATTTCTTTCTGCATTTTTAAAAAGGCTTGCCCCATTTCTCTAATTTCTGAAGCTCCTTTTGGAATAAAATATTCATTATCTTTATCAAGTAAAGAGAAGTCGGTCATTGTTTTTGTTAAATTTTTAATAGATTTAATCTGATTTTTCATAAACATGCAGCTGATTATAATCAATGTAGTGGATGAAAAAATCGTTAAAAACAATAATAGCTTTGGTGATACTGGGACTATTCTGTTTTTATCTAATTTTATATTTAGAAACCCATTATATTTCCTTATAAATACTTCGTAATTGCCTTTGTTGCCTTCAATCAGATATATATCATTATTTTTTAGTTCTGATAATAGTTTAACAAGGTAATTCTTTGAGTTAAACTTGAAAAATTTTTCATCACTTTTTTTTATTAGGTTTTCATCAAGGTTTAGACTATTGCTGTTGATGAATGAAACTTTTGATGTTGATAAATTTTGTAAATTATCAATTATGTATTTTTCATCTGCGTTTAAAAAATATTCTCTATCAAATTCATTATTTATGATGCAAATTTCTTGGACCAATAACTCACTAGCTCTATAATTATTTTTGTCAAAATACCTTTCAAAGAATACATAAACATATATCAATTGGCTTAAAACAAGCGGTATTGTTATTATTAATATAAATCTTAATAGAATGGTTTTAGGGTAATACTTTTTAAATTTATTTTTAATACTAAAAGTCATATTTATTATAATTTATTGATGGTGTAAAGGCTCCTATTCGTTCGTTTAACATATTTTCAAAACCTTTTTTTGATTTTATGACAATGTACCAGTCTTTTAATTTTGGATATCTATTCCAGTTTATGTAACCCAAGTAATCCAATATAGAAATATGTGCTGCAGCTGAAATATCTGAAACAGTAAATTTTTCGCATGCTAACCATTTCCTTGATGATAATAATCTTTCCATGTATTTTATATGTAGATCTAAATTATATCTAATTATATCAATTTTTTTAGAGTTCGGAACTTCATTGTTATTTTCAAAAGTTTTAAAAAACACCTCATCCATTACTATCTTTGTGATATCTGAAAAAAATTTTTTATCGAACCACATTTGTAATCTTTGAATTTCGGTTTTTTCAAAAATATCATTTCCAAACGTATCATTTTTTGTAAAAATACCAGAATTAGTGTAATCTAGATAATCGATAATAACGTAGCTATCTGTAACAACAAAATCGTTTTTTTTGTCTACCAATACTGGTGTTTCGTTTGATGGACTTATTTTTAAAAACTCACTATCTATTCTCCATAATTTCACATCAATCATTTTGTATTCCAGATTGAATTCGTCAAGAACAAATCTTATTTTTCTGGAAAAAGGACAAATATTACTATAATAAAATACGTAACTCACTGTAAGCAATGTTAAATGACCATATAGCGTACATAATATTAATGCATAAAAAAAATGCAATATTAACACTTACTTAATTATTCTATAAAAGATGTAACTTTTTACCTAGTAAACTTAAAATAGTTTCAATTGCTTTGAATTATTCATACCAAAAATTGATTTAATACTCTTTATTTATTCTAGTCTATAATAATTCTCTTTATATCAACGCAATCACAATTTATTAAATATTTATCCGTTTTTATTAATGGAATTGTGTAAAATATTCTTTTATCAATATTTTTTAATTTTTTAATTTCTTTGAAAATTGTAAAATTTGTTAATCTTAAAAATTCTAAGAATGAATTAAATTCATTTTCTTCTAGGTGTGTTACAATGCAATTTTTAATGTTTTTATCTTTTAATAATATTTTAAATCTATTATCCCATACAACTTCTTTGTTAAATTCTAGTTTAATATCATCACCAATTGAATTGTATTCTCTGTATATAGCGATTTCATCATTATTTATTTTTTCTATTACACAACCATAAAATGTATACTTTAAATTTATTGTTTTATCAAAGTAAAACTTAACAATTTCATCAAATAATCTTTTTAATTTTTCTAAACGTGGTTTGTAAATATTTCCACTTTCATTCATTAATGCCTTTACTAGCAGTCTTAGGACGATATTATTATCATACTTGAAAATGTTTTTCACATAAAATATACATCTATCAAACTCAAATTTTATTATCTTATCTTCAGCTTCAGAAACTTGTTTTAAAAAATTTTCTTTACATTTATTTATCTCGTTTACGGCAAAATTAATTCTTTCTGTAATTATCTCCTTATCCTCAAAGGAATTTAAGAACAACCTTATTTTGTTTCTTAGAAATTTTTCATCAAAATTAGTTTCGTCTTCTATCCAATCTATTGAGTTTTCAATCAAAAAGTTTTTTAAAAAACTTTTGTGTAGATGCAAGAATGGTCTAATTATTGTTATGTCAAAAATATTTGTTTTTTCTTGCATGGAAGATAATCCTTCTATACCACTTCCTCTAAATAATCTTATAAAAAATGTTTCGGCCTGATCCTCTATATGATGTGCTGTAATTAAATATTTAATGTTATTGTTTTTGCAAAAATTAGATATTAATTCATACCTCTTATCTCTAGCTTTTGCTTCTAAGTTTTCTGAAGATTTTTCTCCTTCCCATGTAAGTATATGGTGTTCAATATTAAATTCATTGCAAATTTTGGAGACATAAAGTGCTTCTTCAGTTGAACTTTTTCTCAATTTATGATCCACTGTTATGGCAATGACTTTGGTATTATTTTTTTTTGACCATTCATTCAGTGTTAGCAACAAACACATTGAGTCTATACCGCCAGAGACACCAACTGCAACTGTGTTTTTTTTTATTTCACTAAATTTATTAAAAGATTTTATAAAAGTATCATTTATTTGTATATTTTTCATATAATCCTTTCAATTTTTCGATAATACTTTCTTTAAATTCATTGTATTTATCCATGTAAGAATTGATTTTGTCATAGCCTTCTTTTATATCCTTTGCGTTTTCTATAATATCTTTAGATTTGTTTTTGTTGTCATTATTTTCTTCGTTTTTATTGTTCTCGTCTTTATTATATTTCTGAGCAAGCTCAACTTTTTTGTTTTCAACGTAATTGATGAGACGTGGCTTGTATGATATGTAGGCTCTATAACAAATAAAAGCCAATATGATTACTATTATACATTTAACCATTTACATTAGTCCTTTTAATAAACCTACAGTTTCTCTAAAAAAATTTACTATAAGATCCGATATTGGTCTTAATATGTTTGTGATAGTGTTAATCTCGAAATGATCGAATAAGAAAAATAAAGCCACAACAGCACAAGCAAAAACTATCAAAGGGCAAAGTATTCTAAGAATTATGATATTTAACAAAATATTTACTATTATATTCATGGTTAAATCATATAATATTGTTTAACATAATGTAATATTATGAATTAATAATATAATTAATCAATTATTATTACATAAAAACTTTAACATTTATGCTAAATGATCAATTATTTTTAGCTAAAATGACGTTGAATAAAAATCGTTGATTTTAATAATTAGTATGCTACACTAAAAAAATATAAGCGTTAAATATTTATATTTATGACATTACCTGTAAGCAAATTAAAATTGGAACTTTTGAAAAAAAAGTTAATGCAAGAAGAAAAGGAAAAAAAATCTGAAATAAAAAATGCTGAAGTTACTGATTTTAGTGAAAATTGTCCAACTCCAAATGTTGAAATTGTTAGTCCAAATAAATTTGAAGGTTATGTTGAAAAAAGATTAGATAAAGTAAAGGTTGAAGGGGAGCAAATATTTGATGATAAGTATATGCTGTCCAAAATAATTGACTTTGCTACAACAAGGCCAATCGAAGTGATTAGTGATTTTGAATTAAAAACAAAAATAGAAAAAGCCTATTATTTTGAACCAGATAGTAGATTAATCGATGATAAAGGATTAAGAAGATTTTGTGAAGAACATCCAAATGTAAAATATTTAAATCTTGGAAATTGTGATAAGATTATGGACTTCAGTCCAATTGGAAATCTTAAAGATCTAGAACAATTAGATTTAAATAACTGTGACTATTTATACGATATAGATTTTCTAAAAACTTGCAAAAAATTACGTGTTTTGAATATAGCAGACACTGATATAAAATATATTGATGTTGTTGAAAATATGCCAGATCTTGAAATATTAAACTTATCAACAAATCCAGTTCAAGATATAAGACCATTATGTAATTGTAAAAAATTAAAAGATTTGATTTTATGGGGTTGTTTGTCATTGAATAATATTGATTCATTAAGATTTTGTACAACCTTGAGGGCATTAGATATTGATTCTGTTCCAGTTAGTGATTTAAGCTGTTTAAAAGATTTACCTGTTTTAGATACGTTACTGATGGACAATTGCAATAATGTTACAGATTTTTCTTTTTTGAAAAACCTAATTACACTGAAAGTTCTTGCTTGTGATGGAACATTACCAATTTCGAATGAAAACTTAAAAAATTTTTCAAACTTGACTAACTTGGTATATTTAACACTGAATAATAGAAAAATAAGCAGTTTAGAGCCACTAAAAAATCTTATAAACCTTGAAGAAATACAAGTAAAATCTAATTTAATAGTTGATTTAAAGCCTTTAAGTAAAATGGTTAATATGTTAAAAGTAGATTTTTCCGATAATTCGAATTTAACAGATCTTAGTCCATTAGCTTCTATGACAAAGTTAACAAATTTTAAAATGGAAGGAAATACGGTTTCAGTTGTTGCTATTAAGGATTTTAAAAAGAGTGTAACAGCCAACATGACTGTCGAGAATTTTGATGTTATAAAGAATTTTTCTGAGCTGAAAGCCTTTTATATTAGTGGCAACTATAAGGTTAAAGATTTATCGCCATTGATGAATTGTAAAAAGTTGGAAGAACTAAGTGTTACGTCTTGTATGCAATTGGAGGATGTTGAATTCATTAAATATCTGGATCAATTATTTTTATTAACTCTTAATGATAATCCTAGAATTAAGGATTTATATTGTGTTACAAATTTAACTAAATTAAGACAGTTCAATTATAGTGGAACAGCTGTTCCAACAGCAAAAATGGCAAATGTTTTAAAGAGATGTACATCAATATTTCAATTGGTTGGAAATAATGGAAACAGGATACAAGGGCAATATTTAGCGTCGGCAAAAAAAAGATGCAAAATGTATTCATTAAGAAAGAAAATAAAAAAATAATAAATGGCCTCTGAAAAGATTGTATTATCTACTGAATCTATTTTAAAGAAGGGAGAGATAGATAAGTTAATTTCATCATTGTCTGAAGAAGATAGAAACAATTTTATTGTTGCATCTAACAAAGATTTAGACACTAGTGAAAATTTTAATAACTTATCCAATAAATCTATAGACAAGATATTAAAGGAACAAACAAATTTAAAAAAAAATGATATAGTAATCCATATTGAACATGGACTTGGTAGGTTTTTAGGATTAGAAACTGTTGATTATGATGGCATTAAAAATGATTTTTTGAAAATAGAGTACGCAAATAATTCCACATTATTAATTCCAATAGAAAACATTGATTTAATTACAAAATATAGTGAGCCAAATGCTTTAATAAAACTTGATACTCTTGGTTCTTCAAAGTGGAATGCAAGAAGAGCTAGGATTAAACAAAATATAAAAGATATTTCTAATGAATTAATAAGAATTGCATCGCAAAGAAAATTATTAAAAGCGCCAATAATTTCCAGAAAAAATGGTGAATATGAAGAATTTGAGAATAAATTTGAATTTGAATTAACAAGAGATCAGAAAAAAGCTTTAGAACAAATTGAAGATGATTTACAGAAAGGCATACCAATGGATAGATTGTTATGTGGAGATGTCGGTTATGGAAAAACAGAGGTCGCTATTAGAACAGCTTTTTTAGTGGCAAGTAATGGTTATCAAGTCGTTATAATTGCACCGACAACTATTCTAGTCAACCAACATTACAAAAAATTTTGTGATAGGTTTAAAGATAGTAGTTTGAATATTGTTCTCTTATCAAGAATTAACACAACTAAAGAAAGTAATAGAATAAAAAACGATATAAAAAATGGTAATGCTAATATAATTATTGGTACACATGCAATATTAAGCAAGACAATTGAGTTTAAGAATCTTGGTTTAGTTATAATAGATGAAGAGCAAAGATTTGGCGTAAAACAAAAAGAAAAATTAAAAGACTTTAGATTGTGTACACACATATTATCAATGTCAGCGACACCAATTCCAAGGACATTGCAAATGTCAATGTCTGGAATAAAAGACCTATCGATAATAGCCACGGCACCGAAAAATAGAATGAATGTTGAAACAATGGTTGGTGTTTATGATGAAAACCTTATTAAAGATTATATTGATAGAGAAATTTCAAGGAATGGAAAAATATTTTTTGTAGTACCAAGAATACAGGATATAAAAGAAGTTGAGGCAAGAATACAAAAATCAGTACCGTACGTTAATTATACAATTATTCATGGCCAAATGGATGCCCATGAATCAAATAATCTAATGAATGATTTTAGCGAAGGTAAATATGATATGTTGATCTCAACTTCGATCATAGAGAATGGAATTGATATACCGACAGCTAATACAATAATAGTCTATAGAGCTAATAATTTTGGACTATCACAACTTTATCAATTAAGAGGTAGAGTTGGCAGAAGTAATGTCCAAGCCTATGCATATTTTACAGTTAAAAAATCAGAACTTATTTCCGATACAGCAAAAAAAAGATTGGAAGTGATGGAATCTATAGATGGTTTGAATGCGGGATTTAAAATAGCTTCTGAAGATATGGAGTTAAGGGGAACTGGT
>CAKVBE010000032.1 GCA_934725005.1 uncultured Rickettsiales bacterium
GTACAAGAGTATGTTATAAGGTTTTGGGAAACACAGTTTCCAGATTTTATAAAGCCATCGATAGGTGCTGGTGGCAGGAGATACTATTACGATAGTGATATAGAAACTTTATTAAAGGTAAAAAAGTACTTGTATGAAGATGGTTATACAATAAAGGGTCTTCAAAATTTGCTTAAAAGTAAAAAAGTTATAGAAAAAACTAAAAAAGATTGTTCTGATTTTGCTGATACAACTACAAGTGATTATGGTTTTGATTTTGAACAAAAACGAACTTTGAATATAGATAATTATAACCAGCAGTCAGTAAGTAATCATGGGAATCAATTACTCAAGAGCAGATTGTCTGAGTTTAAAAATCGTTTATTAAATTTTTCAATAAAATTAGAAAATGTTTAATATAATTTTAATTATATTGATAATTCTTGTTTATGCAAATTCTACTTGAAAAAATATTAATTATTTATAAATTTATTGTATATTTTTAATAAATATTTGTATTTAGTCATACTATGAAGAAGTTTTTATTCTTTATATTAACGGTATTGCTATTAGCTAAGAAATCGTTTTCAGCACCGTTAATGTGTACAATGTGTACTGTAGCAGTTGCTTCTGGTTTTGGTATAGCTAGAATGCTGGGTGTCAATGATTTAGTAATTGGTATTTGGTTTGGTGCAATAATGTTTGCTATATCCGAGTGGAGTTTATATTTTTTATCAAAAAAGAATATAGAAAACAGATTATTGAAATTTCTTACATTTTTATCATCATATATTTTAGTTGTATTCCCATATATCGGAAAGAATCCAAGTATTCTATTTAACGATAAGAAAATATTTTTTATAGATAGTTTTCTATTCTCTGTATTTGTTGGAAGTGTCGTGTTATATTTTAGTATAAAATTGTATATGTATATTAAAAATATGAACGGGGGTCGCCCACATTTTCCATATGAAAGGGTTGTTTTACCTATATTTTTGCTATTAATAACAAGTGTTGTGTTCAATTTTTTATAAAAGTTATTTACGCATATATTTTATTAATTTAAATTAAAATTATAATAAAAAATATTTATTGAAAATAAAAAAATATTATATACCATATTATTATACTAAGTTAAAGATTATACTTATAGGACAATGAATTTTAAGAATTTTTTACTTTTATTTTTATTTATTTTTATTGTAAATACTGCGCCAGCTGAGATTATAGATAACCAGAAGGTTGTTAACAAAGAATTTGGTTCATGGACTGTATCTTGTAGAGAAGATTTAATGTTGGGTGAAAATAATTGCAAGCTATTTGCTAATGTGTTAGATGGTACTGTTATTTTTGTTAATCCAAATAATAATGTAAATAAAATTGTTACTATTTCAAAAGAAATTTCTGAGGGAAGTAATATCATGTTTAGAGTTGATAAAAACGAGCTATTTGAATCTGATACGGCTAGAAATAATGAATATAGTATTGTTGAAATGGATGTTGAAGATAAGGTAAAATTACTAGAACAATTAAAAACCGGAAATAATCTTTATGTGAGATTAAATATAAAAGATGAATCCAGTGATAATGGTACAAAACAGATTACTGCTAGATTTAATTTAGCAGATTTTAGTAAAGCTATTATCTATTATAATTCAGTGGTTAAACCGTTGTAATTGTATAGATAAATTATTAATCAAAAAAGGTATTATATGACTATAAAAGTTGCTATAAACGGTTTCGGAAGAATTGGTAGATGTGTACTTAGAGCTTATTTTGAAAATCCATCAAAATACAATGATATGGAAATAGTTGCTATAAACGATCTGACACCAATAGAAACGAATGCTCATTTGTTAAAATATGATTCAGTACATGGTCATTTTAGAGGTGATGTAAAAGTTGATGATGGTAATTTAGTAGTTTGTGGAAAGAAAATAAGAGTATTTTCAGAAAAAGATGCAAACAATTTGCCTTGGAAAGATCTAGGAATTGATATAGTTGCCGAGTGTACTGGTATTTTTAATAGTAAAGAAAAAGCTCAACCACACTTTAATGCTGGTGCAAAAAAAGTTATTTTGTCAGCTCCTGCAAAAGATGACACAAAGACTGTTGTTATGGGCGTAAATAATGAGGATCTAAAGGCATCAGATGTAATTATTTCAAATGGTTCCTGTACAACAAACTGCTTAGCTCCAATAGCTAAAATATTAGATAGAGAAATTGGTATAGTTAAAGGTCATATGACTACTATTCATGCTTATACAAATGATCAAAGAACAGTAGACTGTGCTCATAATGATTTAAGAAGAGCGAGATGTGCTGGTGTTTCTATGATTCCAACAACAACAGGTGCAGCAAAAGCTGTTGGCTTGGTATTGCCACAATTAAAAGGAAAATTGGATGGTGTATCAATCAGAGTTCCAACTCCTGATGTATCTTTTGTTGATTTGTCATTTGAAGCAAAAAGGGAAGTTACGGTTGATGAAATACAAAATCTAATTAAAGAAGCTGCCGATGGTGAGTTAAAAGGTATTTTATCTTATACAAATGAACCATTAGTATCAATTGATTTTACTCATGATCCACATAGTTCAATTTTTGATATGTCACAGACAAAAGTTTTAGGTGGAAACTTTGTAAGAATTGGTTCTTGGTATGATAATGAATGGGGATTTTCAAATAGAATGTTAGATAATATTTTATTTTGGATGTCACTAAGATAGTTGTATAATATAATTTATATTTTAATTATCACAAACGTTAGTCTTAATTTAGTATCCCTTTAATTGTTTGGACTAGCGGTCTAATTGTACTGCCGTTTGGTCCAATTTTATTGTAATTTAAGCCAGCACCTATGGTGCTGGCTAATTAGTTGGAATTGTTTTGGATTTAAACTAATACATCATCAAGTGCTTAACATATATAACTGTTTATCGCAATTTTGTTTTTGGACTTTGTTATCTAGATAAAATATAATATACTAGATTTTTGAATTAGTCAGAATAATTCACTTTTTGACGTTATTTTTGCCTTTAATTTCATCACAAACTATTTGCTGAATTTTCGATTTAATAAATAGTAAAATTAATCTTGCAAATAGTTTTAGCGATGCATTTAGAAACTAAATTTTTCAAATTACATTATTCCAGATTTAATTCACAATTCAAAATTTAAGAATTATTCTAAATTTAAATTAAGTCTTTTTGTCACCCCGTCTTTTCCTAAAACTTTCATAACAGAACACAGATCTGGACTTTGTTCTCTTCCTGTTATTGCTATTCTTAATATTTTAGCTATATCGGCAACAGTGCCCTTATATGCATTAGGATTTTGTTTATATTCTTTCATATTTGAAGTATAACCTAAATCTTCAGAAATAACTTTAACTTTATCAAACCATTGTTGATTATCATCGTTTTCATTATATACTTTTTTGAAAGATGATAGAACGCTATTTACTAAATCTGTTCCTAAAGTTGATAATTTTTCTTTAACTAGGCTTGTATCTAAATCAAAAAAATAAGAAATTTCATTTTTCATATCAGACCATTTTACAATATCTTTTCTTACTTTTTTTGGATTATCTCTTTCTATATTTAATATTTTTCTAACATAATCTTTGTTGTCGGACATTAGTTTGAATAATTCAGCATCATATTTTTCAGCCCATTCACTTGATAATTTAATTATTTCATCAACAGACATTCTGCCTATAACTTCCTTACTTACGCTAGCTAATTTAGCAAAATCAAATAAAGCCCCGCTTACACCTAACTTGTTTATAGAAAATGGAAATTCCTTATAATCTTTTGTTGGATTCTGTTTTCTCCAATCTTCAAAATTTGAATTTGCAAGATTCATTAAGTACTCAATAACAGATTGAATTGGATAGCCTTCTTTGTCATAAAATTCAACATTAGCTTCAGGATCTTTTCTCTTACTCAATTTTCTTTTACTTCCCGTTTCATCAATTTTCATAATTGGTGCGATGTGTGCATATCTTGGTGCCTTCCATTTCATTATTTTGAACAATTGTAAATGTAATGGAACCGATGGTAACCATTCATCACCTCTTGAGGCAATTGTTGTACCCATCAAAAAGTCGTCAATAATATGTGCAAAATGATAAGTTGGTAGACCATCTCTTTTCATAATAACAATATCTTGATCGCTTTCTGGAAATTCAACATTTCCTTTTATCAAATCATTTACTACAATTTTTTTATTAGAATCACCATTTGATTTGATTCTAATTACATATTCTTCACCAGCATCAATTTTTTTAATTGCCTCTTCAATTGGAAAATTTCTATATTTTGCCCACATACCATAATAACCTAATTTAGGACAATTTTGAGCTTTTTGTTGATTAACTATATTTTCCAATTCTTCTTCTGTACAAAAACAAGAATAAGCTAAACCTTTTTTTATTAAATCTTTTATAAAGGTATGATAAATTTCTTTTCTTTCACTCTGTTTGTATGAACCATAATTTCCTATAAATTCATCACCACTTATCATTCCTTCGTCAGGAGTAAGGCCATATTTTTGAAATGTTTTTGCTAGTGCATCAGCAGAACCTTTTACCTCTCTTTTTGTGTCAGTATCTTCGATTCTTATTATAAAGATGCCATTTGTTGTATGCGCAATTCTTTCAGCAATCAAACCGGCATAAATGGTTCCAATATGTACAAATCCTGTTGGACTTGGAGCAACCCTTGTTACTCTTTGCTCAGGTTTTAAATTCCTTGAAGGGTATCTGTTATAAATTTCTTCAATGCTTGGCAACTTTTCCTTAAAAACTTTGTTTGCTAATATTTCTAAATTATCCATGTTAAAATTAAATCATACACTATTGGTCGATAATTATAATTGATATAAAATTATTTTTAAACATAGAATCAAAATATTTTCACAATATTCCAATAACTTAACTTAGATACAACGATAATCTTAATGCAAATCACATCGATATTTCATGTAAATCATTATTTTGAATTTAATTCTCAATAAATACATCAAAAATGAAATTAAAAAATAATAGTATTATAAATGATAATCAAACGTGATTAAACACTCTTTTCATCTCTATTAATTATGAAATTATTTATTCTTTTTATATCATCAAGTATTATATTTGATGGTAAATACATATTATATGCAAAACAGATTAATTTTTTTTAGGTATTGACAAAATTCGTGAATTAATAATTATCCAGATTTTTTTAATACATCTGTTGACTGAATGCAAAAATATGTTATAACGATATATACAATAAAGACTAAAATTTAATATGGAAAAAATAAAATATCGATAATAATATCAGTATTTAATTCTGGTAATTATGTTAGAAAGACACTTGAATCTTTAAGAGAACAAACGCTTTCTGATATAGAAATAATATGTGTTGATGATGGTAGTTCAGATTGTTCTATTGCCATTGTTAAAGAGTTTTGTGAACTAGATTGTAGAATAAAATTAATAGAAAAAGAAAAAAATTCTGGTGTATCAAGCAGTAGAAATATTGGACTTAATAATTCAAATTCTGAATTCGTGATGTTCCTAGACTCAGATGATAGTTTTGAGAAAACTATGTGTGAAAAAATGTATAAAAAAATGGTAGGAGAGGATTTAAATTTGGTAATATGTAATGCTAATACCGTTTTGGATCCAAATTTTATGGGTTCTAGGGATTATAATAGAGATAGAAACTATGCAGCAATTGGTTCCCATATGGTTTGGAATAAGATTTTTAGAAAAAAGCTTATTGATAAATTTAATCTAAGGTTTCCAGAAGATGTTAAGGGAGGTGAGGATGTATATTTTACAATATGCTATAAAAGCGTATGTAATAATAAAATTGGAATTTTAGATGATAGATTATACAATTATTTAATAAGAGATGGTTCATTAATGTCGTGTACTAAATTAAAGGATGCTGATCAGATGCTTGATTGCTTTAAAATTAGTGAACATGTGTACAATTTTTTTAAAACCACAAATCAATTGGATAAAGTATACCCAATTTATTTCGCAAATATAAGATTCGGAATAAAAAATTTTACGGAAAAAAGATTTGACGAAATAGCCAGAATAATTTCTGATAATATTAAAAACAAAAAAGAAATAATAATTGGAAATGACTGTTTCTGTGTTAATGGTGAGAAATATAGAATAGAACCACAAGCGGTTTTTGATAGAATTTTGTCATCTAGTTTAAATATGTTAAATGGTGAATTACGGTCTCAAACTCAGGTTGAATATTAAATAAGTTCCTTTATATTGTTACGTACATTAGTACGTAATAACTAATATTCGTTCGTAATG
Source organism: uncultured Rickettsiales bacterium (assembly GCA_934725005.1). The sequence continues at coordinate 6,311 of CAKVBE010000032.1, forward strand.
GAAACAATTGGAAATTGTGAATATCAATTCAGAGAATCATTAAGCAGAAGCGGTGATGTATATAAAAAATTTGAAGACGATCCAAACGTGTTTTTGAGCAACGAAAATATTTTTGAAATATTTGAAAAATTTTGGGCAGAAAAATTCAGTAATGTTAAATCCGAGAACAATCCAAGTATGTATATTGTTGGTGCACAGCCAGGAGCTGGTAAAACTGGACTTGTGATGTTATTGAAAAATGAACTAGAAATTATTGATCTTGTTGGCGATATATACAGGACTTATCATCCAAATTATACATTATTCATGGATAGTCCAAACTATTCAAGTTTTACTGGTCCATTAAATGGAGTTATGAATTTATTAACTATTTCGAGATGTTTAGACAGAAAAATTAGTTTTATTCAAGAGACAACCTTTGGAAATATTGATACTATAGTCAAAAACATAGAAAATGCCCATTCAAATAACTTTCGTGTAAATATAATGTTTTTAGCTGTGGATTTAGCTTCAAGTTTTCTGGGTACTTATTACAGAGCTTCTAAACTTATAGAAAATGGTTGCGCTATAAGATTGGTTGCTCACGAATATCATGATAAAGTTTATAATAATATTTTTGAATTACTAAAAAACCATGATATTTTACTCAAGTTAAACTCAATTTGTGTATTTAACAGAAATTTGGAGCAACTATATAAATCCAAGGTCATTAATATAAACAATTTAAACACAGTAATATTTGAGACAAAAGAGACAATAGAAAAAGAAAGAACAAGAGATAAAACTGAGTCGGAAATGTTGGAAATTATAAAACAAAAAGAAACCATCTTAAAACTCATAAATAAAGGACTATTGCCAATATCTGCAAGCGATTTTAACAATGAGTATAATATCAGAAGAACATTGTGTAAAATATTATTAAAAAATAGAAATTATAATATGAATAACAACATAGAATACGAAAATATAGTAAACATAGAGGTTGCTCAGGAATTATTATGTGGCTTAATGGGATTTTTTAGAAATAGTGACAAAAACATATATGAAAAATTGAATATTATTTATAACAAATTAGATATAAAAAATATCGGTTATGTAATATCTGTTATAGAAAAACTTTTTTCAGTATTAAAAACTATAAAGAATAATAAACCTGATATTAATAATATTAATAAAATACTAATAAATTTATGATAATTAACAATGCGATATATCTTGGAACATTTGATCCAATTACTTTAGGTCATGTTAATGTCATTAAAAAGGCTTCCGATATATTTAACAATGTAATTGTTGTTGTAGCTAACAACCATACAAAAAATACAATTTTTAGTATAGATGAGAGAATCTCTATGATACAAAATGACATTAATTTTTATAAAATTAGTAATGTTAAGGTTATAAAATCTGGTAGCACTGTGTACGATACGTTAAAGAGTATCGACTCGCCAGTTACAATAGTAAGAGGAGTAAGAAACAATCATGATTTTGAAAATGAATTTAGACAAGCCAATATAAATAAAACATTGTATAATTTAGAAACAGTTTTTATACCGGCCACTGGGGAATATCAGTTCATATCTTCAAGTACTGTTAAACGAATTTTAGACCTTGGTGGTAGTATAGATAACTTCGTTTCAAAAAATACAAAAAGTCTATTATACAGTAAACTAAATAAAGCAAATTAAATGAAACCATTAATATCGATTATAATTCCAGTATATAATGTAAGTAAGTATCTAGTTCGAGCACTTACGTCAATAGTAAATCAAACACTACAAAATATAGAAATATTATGTGTTGATGATTGCAGTACAGATAATTCATTAAAAATTCTAGAAGATTTTTCCAAAAAGGATACTAGAATCAAAATTTTTAAACATGATAAAAATTTAGGTGTATCGTGTACTAGAAATACAGCATTAAAACATGCCAAAGCTGATTATTTAATGTTTTTAGATCCTGATGACTATGTAGTTTCAAAATTTTGCGAAAAAATGTATGAAACAATTACTAAAGATAATTTAGATCTCGTTGTTTGTGGTGTCAATGTAGAAATAGCTAATGATATGACTTATAATCGTGGTTATTCTAATGAGAAAAATTATGCTAATATAAACACAAATTGGGTTTGGAATAAAATTTTTAAAAAAGATTTAATAGTAAAACATAATGTAAAATTTCCAGAAGGTTTACTAGGTGAAGATGCTTATTTTTGTAATTGTTATAAACTTGTGTCCAGTGATAATTTTTCAACAATAAACGAAAAATTATATACTTATTATGTTAGAAAAGATTCTTTAATGAGTGCTATAGATACTCCAGACAATAATGTTATGCTTGATTGTTTTAAAATAGGAAATTTAACATACAATTTTTTCAAAAAATATAATAGCTTAAATAGAGTGTATACCAGCTTTTTTAGAAGCATTAATTACGGAATTAACCATTTTACTGAAAAAAATTACAATATGTTAGCAAATGAAATTTATAAATTGTTACTAGATAAACCTGAAATAAAAATTGGAACTGATTGTTTTGTTGCTAATAATACTGAATTTACAATAAATATAGACGTTTTTGATAGAGTAAAATTATTGTTTAACATTAATTAAAAATTGCGAAAGTTTTCGTTTTGCGAAATATTGGGTGTTTTTGGATGAGATGCAGAATTTCTAATCTTATGCTATTTGTTTCAAAGTAATGATTAAGTAATTGGTTTTATAAGTAATAAAATCTAGTTTTGTCAACATTCAGTATTGGATTCAGTGATTTAATATATCATGAAGTTTCTTAATTTTAGCTCCCCTTTGTCAACTTTGTTGACATTTCTCCATTTTGTTCTGGAAACTTAGGACTATCGCCCAGGCTTTTAGTCATTCGCTAGTGATTATAGATAAATTTCCATCCAATAGTCCTTGTTTTCTACTCAAAAATGGGAAGGAAAGATTTTTTATAGCTGTTATTTCCAAATCTTTCACTGCTTCATGTGGAAGCACCAGTCCCACTGGTTACAAGAAGATTTTATTGATTGTTATTCTCTAAATCATTTCCCTCCTTGAGGGAAAGTGCCCTGAAAGGGTGATAGGGTGTTTGAGAATGGCAGAAACTTTTAATTTTTATTTAAGCTCCCCTTTGTCAACTTTGTTGACATTTCTCCACTT
>CAKVBE010000033.1 GCA_934725005.1 uncultured Rickettsiales bacterium
AGATAATTTTAACTAAGTAAGCCAGTATTTACAAGTACTGGCTTAAATTATTTGAAAATTAGACCGGACAGTAGTGCTTTCCCTCAAGGAGGGAAAGGATTTAGCAATAGTTTTTCTTAACTATTTGTGATAAAATATTTATTTTTTATTAAAATTTGAGTCTGTACAGATAATTTTAACTGATTAAATTATTATTTATAAGTACTTGCTTAAATTATTTGAAAATTAGACCGGACAGTAATGTGAGGGAAAGGATTTAGAGAATAACAACCATGAAAAAATCTTTATTTTAAGAAAAAAAGCTCAATCTTCATTTGTTACCATTTTCAACTTTTTTTATTCATTCAAACCTAAATAATTTTCCGAACTAACAACACTTTTTCCAGTTTTTAATTCAATTTGCTTTCTAGCATTACCAGCTATATTTCCGGCTTTTACAACATCTTTTTCTAGATTTTTTCTACCCTTCGTATTTATTAGCTTTATGTATTTCTCTTGCCGTTATTTCTCCAAGATTAGTTAAGGCTAGTTCTACAGGACTCATATGATCTCTTAAATTTTCTCTTTTAAGTCCTTTAATTTTTTTATGTTCTGATGGTTTAACCCCAAATGTACATTCAGACATTATGGCAGTAAATATGGAATAATCTTCTTCTGAAGCTCCTCTCGATTTCCATTCATCTGTTAAATTTTTTCTGTCAAAAATAGTTTGTATTCTAACTTTTATCCATTCTTCTGGATAACCTTTCTGTTTATAATATTGTACAGCTCTTTGTTCTGCTAGTTCTGGATCTTCAATTTCTCGTATCCTTTCATAACCAACTTTTGCTAACCATTGTTTAAAAGGTTCTGCTTTTGGTGAAGGAATTGATTGTATGATACGAAACATTGTTTCTGTATTTGCACAATCTGTTGCTCTCATTTTGCCGTCTTCAGCTAAAAGTTTCAACTGTACGATTTTATCGTACACTTCAACAAAACCCTCTTCATCTCTTAATTTTCTTTTTAAATCAGTCCAATATCTTTTGGCAACTGAACTTTCAGTTAACACTTCCACCATATCTACAACAGAAAAATACCATTCTCCATTATGTTCAGTTCTTCTTATTTTTTTATTTTCAAACGTAACCAAACTATTTTCTTGCATTATTTTTTATAATCGATTTTATGATGTTCTTTATTTTAGATTACTAAAATAATTTTTCCATTATTTACTGGTTTAATGAGTTTCTTCATTGTTTTTATTTTTCTAATCTTTCCATCTTGAAGGTATATATCAATATAGTTGACAAAGGTGAGCTAAAATTAAAAACAAATCAAAAAAAATAAAATTAAAAATAATGGTTTTCACACAATATACAAGCACCCTATCGCCCTTTCAGGGCACTTTCCCTCAAGGAGGGAAAGGATTTAGAGAATAACAACCAGCAGAATCTTTCCCCTTTTTGAGGGGAATTGAGGATTTGTGAGGTACAGGATCTCCGAATCCCGTACCAATTGTTTACAGAACTTAATTTATATTATGTTATATAATTAATCGACATTTGTAAATACTAGGTGTTGAGTTCGGAGACTCAACACCTCGCGAGTAATCTACAAAGGGGAGCTTAAATAAAATAGTAAAAGTTCAAACAATACATAAGCACCCTATCGCCCTTTCAGGGCACTTTCCCTCAAGGAGGGAAAGGATTTAGAGAATAATGATTATTAAAATCTTATAAAACAAGTCTACTCTTTATACTCAAAACTAAAGTTATCTTTTATACATTTTGAAAAATACTCAATAAACTTATTTGCTATGACTTTACGAATTTTTTTAGTATAAAATCCGTATTCTCCCGCAGGGAACAAGTTTGTAGCGTTCTTAAATACAAAATCAACACAATCATCTTTATTTAAGAAAACATCGAATATTGGTCCAATTCCAATCTCATTTTTTATCAATAATTTTTGTGCTTCTAAACTAAAATTTTTTATATCTAATGTACTTTTTATTTTACAATCTTCACAAAAATCTTTAAAACTTTTCGAAGTTGAATTGTGCTCATCAAATACAATTTTAGAATTAATTAAATCATCTTTGGTGAGTTCCTTTTTATTCTCTAAAGGGTGTCCTTTCCATAAGACCCAATATGGGATATAATTCATTATTTTAATAAATTCTATCTTAGGATCAATTTCTTCGTAATTCTCCTTACTTGATATAAAAATATCTAATTTATTTTCTTCTAATAAATCTAATGCATTATTATGTTCATAAACATTAATATTTAATGTTATATTTTTATTGGCATCTTCAAATGCTGGCAACAGCGGTATCAGCTTTGTCAATGTAAATGAACTTACGCCAATTCTAAGTATCTTACTCTCTTTGTCATTTTCCTGTTTTGAAAAATCAAGAATAACATTTTCAAGTTGATTAACAATGTTTGATACTTTCTCATAAAAATTTAATCCAGTCTCATTAGGAAATATTCTACAGCTATTATCTCTATTAAATAATTTTACACCCATTGGTTTTCGATAACCTTAATTTGTTTAGTAAATAATCCCGGAGTAACACCATACTTTTCTACTGCTCTTGATAGATTACCTTCTTCTACAACCCTACAAAAACCTTTTAATGGTTGAATTATATTAGTTCTATATAGCTTTGCTATATTATTCTCTAATTTGGATAAATTATTTAAATTTCTTTCTCGTTTAGTTTTCATTTAAAATTAGCCTCTTCAATAAAACTATCAGTAATAAGATGACCAATTACTAGTCTTTAGATTATTTGCAATTGTTAATTGAAGTTTTTTGTAAAAAAATATCGAAATAATAAAACAGCAGAATAAAAAGCTCATTTGAATGATTTGTTACTTTCCTGAAACAAATTATGAAAGGAATTATCGTAATGGATCTGATTTGAGGTTCATAAAAATTCAATGAATACTGAATCAGGTTATAAGTAGAATAATCATTATCTAATACCAAGTCTATGAACTTGGCAGTTAGTAGCTTTTATTCAGAAAACAAGGTTTAAAATTAAGATAATAAATGTGAATAAAATTATTTAAATTTTTAATTTTAATCAATGTAATAATTCTGATTCGCTAAAAAAGAATGAAATTTCTCTCTTGGCACTTTCAGCGCTATCAGAACCATGTACACAATTTTCTCTTGCTGAATTTGAATATTTTTTTCTAATTGTGCCTTCTTCTCTTTTTTCTGGAGCTGTTGGTCCCATTAATTTTCTATAGTCGGCTATAGCATTCTCTTTTTCTAACACCATAACGATAATGGAATTAGATAACATAAAATCAACTAATGGTTCATAAAAACGCTTTCCCTTGTGTTCTGCGTAAAACTCTTCAGCTTGTAACTTCGATAGTTTTATCATTTTTTGTGCAATTATTTTAAAACCAGCCTCTTCAATATCATTGATAATTTTTCCGATTATACCTCTTGAAACTGCATCTGGTTTTATTATAGAAAGTGTTTTTTCAATCATAATTTTTAAATTATTGTTAATATTTTTTATACGCGTGTATTCCGTCCATTACAATATTAAAAACTGCAACTTTTCCAGCATCAAAATTATCTTTATCTAAATATCTAACATCTGCAGTTAGCATTTCCCTGTCTTGTCTTGAATAATGAAAATAAACTGGATCTTTTTTATTTAATGGGTGATTTTTAAAATAAAACTCTGTTTCAATAACACCAAAATCATCATGACTAATTATTAAGTTTATATGTGGTGCTCTATCATCATAAAATCCAGGAAATACTGTTATAAATTCATAATTTCCTAAATTATCTGTACTTGCTTCACCAGACATAATGAAGCTTGGATCAATATATGAGTCATATTTTTTCAATAAATCTTGGTATTTTCCAGCTGAATTAGTCTGCCAAATTCTAATTTTAGCATTTGAAATAGGTACACCAAAAGCATCTGTAACTTTTCCCTTTATAAAAAGTGGTTCACCTTTAGCTTTTTTAAACGAACCAGCAACTCTTGTTAAATTATTGCTTTTATGGAATGCGTTTGGCTTCGTTACATTGTCTACTAAAGCAACACTTGGTGTCTGTATCATAGGATTAAATAGATCTACTATCTTCGTTTCATTAGCCATTGCACTAAGGCAAAATAAAAAATAAAAAATAAAAAATTTTTTAAAAATCATCATAAATCCGTAAAAATTGATATAATATCCTGATAATTACTTGAATTACAAATTAAATAAACATTACTTAACTTCCAACTATTATCCAATTCAACATCTAACATACTATTTACATTTTTATTATTTACAACATTCTTGCAGATTAAATTGCAAGGTTTTAAAAATGGTAATATAGCAGTCACGTCCCATAGACTAGCGCTCTTATTAATGAATGAACCTACACTTTTGTGTATAATTGTATAAAAGGCAGAAACATATGTTGAGTAAAAATCTAAAACTGTGTATTTATCAACATTATAATTTTTGAGTCTGTGTGCCATTATTATAGATTTTCTATTTAACTCAACCATTTTACTTGGTTCTATTTTTTTAATACTCTGTTCATTTTTAAATACTTCACTTATATAATACACACTTTTGGAATCAGTGTAAACTAATTCTGATGTTCGTGGCATGAATATAAATCCTAAAATTGGTTCAAAATTTTTGTATAAACTTACGGCAATTGCCCATGTTGGAAAGCCACTAGCGTATGTTGTTGTACCATCTATTGGATCAATAGTCCAGATATATTCAGCATTTTTGTTAAAAAGTTCGTTTTTATCAATTAAGTTTTCTTCATCAAGTAAAGTGTGCCCTATATCTAAAAATTTTTTTATACTTTTTCTAAACAACTTGCTTATTTCTATATCAATATTTGTCACAATACTGTTGTCTAGTTTTACCTTTATATCTAAAGCATCTTGTCTTTCAAGAGCCAAATTACCCGCTTCCTCTAAGAAATTTAAAACTGTGTTTATGTAATTATCCATTTTATAAAAGAAAATCCGCTATAGTAATTATATTCTTTAAAAAGAAAAATAAAAGTGTTTTTGTATTATATGTGAATTAATTTTTTATAAATTAATTAATTTAATCAATAAAGAATATGGTTTTATAACAAAATACCTTTCAAATATAAAAAAATTTACTGGCAATATAGATAATTTAAAAAATGACTAACACCAATTAAGCTATGTTTTATGTATACTTAGTTAAAAAGCTCCAGTAATAAGTTTGGATAATAGTCAAGAAAATACATATTATGAAAAGTATTATGAAGAATTTTTTGATAAAATTTAATAAATGATGTAAAATAGAAGAAGAAATAAAAAAATTATTTAATATCGGTAATTAATGTCTATTGATTATTAATACTACTTATATAGCATAATTATATAGTATAAATCATAGCATATTTATCTAGATAGGATTGTAAGTGGAAAAATTAATTTAGGAAATTATAACATTACCTATCCGTAGAAATGTGTATATAGTTAATTTGGTTTCATTATGACAAGATCAATCTTATTAGCTACAAAAAATATATCAAAATTTGAACTTGTAAAAAGTTTAATGTGTTTTTGTGGATTTAAAAATTATAATTTCTTCTACTTAAAAGATTTAGATATTCAAATTGAAGATAAAAAAGAAGAAGGTTCCATTTTTAACAGAGCAAAACAAAAAGCATTAGATGCAAATAAAGTTCTGAAAAATAGATATGATTTTATAGCTGGTATTGATGACGGTATTGAAATAAAGGGAAAAATTGAAACAGAGGTTAAAAAAATATTACCATATATAATAGAGGACAAATTATTAGCAGAAAATGAAATTGTTAATATTTGTAGAGGCTTTTATTTTATATCAAAAAATAATAAAGAATATGGTTTTATAACAAAAATACCTTTCAAATATAAAAAATTTACTGGTAATATAGATGATTTAAAAAATAGTTCATATCCATTAAGTTACGTTTTATGTACACTTAATTCAGAAATTCCTGTAATAAATTTGGATAAAGATTCAGAGAATACATACTATAAAAAGTATTGTGAGGAATTTTTTGATAAGATTTAATAAATAATATAAAACAAAATGGAATAAGAAATAAAAATATACGATAAAAAGGTTAAAGAACATTTAATAATGTGTACAACTCGTTCTAAAAATTTTGTAGAACAAAAAATAATAAATATTGTTTAACTTTGAGTGATATTTATTCATTTTCAAGATTTCAGATGCATCCAGAGCTAAATCATCTATTAAAGTCAAAATAAAAAGATGTTTATTTTACTATGATTGCAACTCTTATATCGTTAAGAACAACTTTAAAAAATTAAGAAAAAGCAGCTAAAGCATTTATGGAACACTTTAAATCAATAGAAGATGTACTATTGGCTAATGCAGATGAAATCGCAAAAATAATAGAATGCGCTAGCATACCTCAAAAAAAGCTCAAACGGTGGTTAAAGCAAGCGGATATGTTAAAGGTACTTTTGATAATGATTGGAATATATTTAAAACTATGAATATAAGTCAGCTAAAAAAATTTTGATGACTATATTTGAATTCGGAGAAAAAGCCGTAGCATGTTTACTGGAACTTGGATCAGAAAAACCAAGCATATTAATTGATGTAAATATGTTGAGAGTGACTTCTAGATTATTTAACTTTAAATGGGCTAAACCAGATTTGTCAGATAAAGAACAACTAAAATACACAAAAAGTTTCTTGGAAGAACATCTGCAAAAAACCCATTTCTATTTCAAAAAGTTCATACACTATTACTTGTACACGGTAAAAATATATGTAATAGTAGAATGAATTACTCAATCTGTTGTTTATCTAAAAATTGTTCTTTTTGTAAGCAACAAAAAAGAAACATTGAAAAATTTCTTATACCCAAATCAAAAAAAGAAAAACCGGCGAAGAAGATTTATTAAATTTAAATATAGCTACATGAGATGCATCGGAATTATAAAAAATAAGTTCTAAATTCGTTATTAAAAAATAGTTTTTCTATTAACTATATGTTAATAATAAAAATTCTTTAATTATTAATTTTAGTAGTTAAAATGCATCTAATAAGTAAGTTATAGTCATTTTATTTTATGTTTACAGTTAATGAAATTAGGACGAAATATTTAAATTTTTTCGAGTCAAAAGGTTGCAAAGTTATGCAATCAGCAAGTTTAATTCCAGATGATCCAACATTGCTATTTACAAGTGCAGGAATGGTCCCATTTAAAAATTACTTTAGTGGTTTAGAAAAACCAGAATATACAAGAATTACAACTTCACAAAAATGTGTTAGAGCCGGTGGAAAACACAACGATTTAGAAGACGTTGGAAATGATGCAAGACATCACACATTTTTTGAAATGTTGGGAAATTTTTCATTTGGTGATTATTTTAAAAAAGAGGCAATAACCTGGGCATGGGAGTTTTTAACAGAAATTCTAAGCTTATCAAAAGAAAAATTATATGTAACTATTTATCATACAGATGATGAAGCATATGATGTATGGCATAAGATAGTTGGTCTGCCAAAAGAAAAAATTATAAGAATACCTACTAAAGATAATTTTTGGGAGGTAGGAGATACAGGCCCTTGCGGTCCATGTACTGAAATATTTTATGACCACGGTTCAGAAATATGGGGTGGTTTACCTGGTACACCAGAAGAAGATGGTGATAGGTACATAGAAATCTGGAACATAGTTTTTACACAGTTTGAAAGACAAAAAGATGGAAGCTTGAAAGAATTGGAACACAAAAATATAGACACAGGAATGGGTCTTGAAAGAATAGCAGCTGTTTTACAGGGTGTTCATAATAATTTCGATATAGATTTATTTAAAAATATAATAGATGATTCAAAAAAAATTATAGGCGGTGATAATATTTATTCACACAGAATAATAGCTGATCACTTAAGAAGTAGTTGTTTTTTAATAGCAGACGGAATCCTACCATCAAATGAAGGTAGAGGTTATGTACTCAGAAGAATTATGAGAAGAGCAATGTTGCAAGTACATAAACTAGGACAAAAAGAAGTTTCAATGTATAAATTAGTTGATTCGTTAATAAGAGAAATGGGTGATGCCTATCCAGAATTAAAAGAACATAGAATCTTAATAATAGATACATTAAAGAACGAAGAAGCTAAGTTCAGGACAACTCTTGAAAATGGTTTAAAATTGCTTGAAGGCGAGATTGAAAAATATCTTAAGGAAAATGAATAGGACCTCTTAGTATATTCATTTTTAGTAATCAATAATAGTCTTCTAAAAAGAATTATCAATAGATAATTCTTTTTTAGTTTAAGTCTAATAATGAATTATTCAAATGTTTAAACTTACTGTGTTATCGTAATATTTACACATCCGAAAACTAGACATTGCACTTAAAATTCTTGAAACTGATTAATCTCTAACTGGATTAAAGTATAATCGTTTCAGAACTTTCTGTAATCCGTTGTATTATTATTGAAATATATCAGCTATTGTAAATTTTAAAACGTACTTGCCGTCATCAGTTGTACCACCAGTATCTGAACTACATTCGGTTTTTAGAACTTTTTCATTTGTACCAAATCTGCTTGCAAACTGTGCACATAATTTTTCATCAAGAATACCCCTTGTATTACCACCAGTGGAAGCTAATACTAACACATAACTTTCGTTATCTTGATCATATTTATAATACCAGTTAGCACCGCTAATTTTTGAAGGGTAACCCTCTTTCTCTTTTGAATCCAATAAATCACCACCAGCTACAAAATTTGAACTATCATCTAGATAGCCATTCTCTATTAATGTTTCAAAATTTATTTTATCTGCTGTGTAAACTCTTGCATTATTGTTATCTATAAAACTTCTTATAGCTATTTTTAAAGTTGTATACTCTGAGTTAATTAAATTAATTTTTGAATTATTAATTAAACTTCTACTACCAATAACACCAGAAACTAGCAAGGCTACTATAATCAATACTATTGACAGTTCTACTAGGGAGAAACCCTTTTTGTTATTTAATTTCATCTATTAACAAATATATTAGTAATATGCTTACGCATTTTAATTACTACGATTTAAAAATCAATAATATTGGTATAAACCTGTCTATATATGAACTGTATTCAATAGGTAATAGTAAATATAATATTTAATTTTTACAACATTTCACCTATGATTAAAAAGATTATTGATTTTAAAAAGTAGTAAAATACTATTCTAATTAAGTATGGCGAATGATTGCTTGTTTTTCTTATGATTAAGACAAGAGGAAAGTCCGGACTCCATGAGACAATAGCAACGGATAACGTCCGTAGGAAGTGATTCCATGGAAAGCGCAACAGAAAATATACCGCCAGAAATGGTAAGGATGAAAAAGCGAGGTAAGAGCTCACTATCGACCATTAATTATGGTTGATTGGCAAGCCCTGCTAGGAGCAATACCAAG
>CAKVBE010000034.1 GCA_934725005.1 uncultured Rickettsiales bacterium
GGGTATAGAACCCGATATACTTATAAAGCAAAATAAAATTAGTATAGAGAAACTGGACTCGACTCATTCATTGAAAGAAAAGGATTTAAAAGGTCATTTAGAGAACACAGGTGATGATGTGTTAACAAAGAAAATAAAAGAGACTACAAAGACTTTTAATAAGGAAAATGGTTTTAAGGATCTTTATGAAAAAGATTATCAACTAGCTAGGTCTATAGACTTGTTAATCGGGTTAAGTATATTTAATTCTGTCAATAGTAAATAGAATATACGTTAATTTTTTCATTTAGCGTTATTATGAAAAACAGTGATGAAAAATATATATGTTGTATACTGATTAATCTAACTAATTTATGTTTACCTTTTTGATTGGATTATGTAAAGAGGTTTTATCGGTCAATATATTTTTTTATTATTTTCTGAAAATTTTGAATGTATAATACTAATTATTTCTGTCAGATTATGTATTTATTGCATGAATAACTGTAATTTAATATGAATATATTATAATTATTTATTTTACTAAGTAGTAAAAATTTAGTTTTAAAATCGGATTGAGTAGTAATACTATCATAGTATATTATTATTTTTAGTCTCAACTGATAATAAATTATTACCAGCTGATCTAAATATTTTCTAAGTTTCTTTTATTTATTTTTAATATTTTTTTATATTTAGCAATCATTATCAATTAATTGATATATACATAAAATGGAGAACAATATTATTCATTATGCTTAGCTTAGTTCCATTTTCTTTTTTAAAGTCCGGTAAGTCACTAATTTGAACCAAATATTGTTTGAATTTAAATTACTTTATAAATATTTATATTTGTTTGAAACCGTCTTTATTGCTAATATAAAAATAGTTTTGATTAAATCTTTCAGTAGCGGCTTCTTGTTGCGGTAAGCCATTTCTTATATATGCTAATTGCCTTGAAACATTTCCATGAGAAACAACAATTAAATTTTCTTCGTCTTTAATTTTTTCATAAAACTTGGCAATTCTTGCATAAACATCTTGTTTATTTTCACCGTTTGGATATTGAAAATGTCGATCAGAATTAAAGTCTGGAAATTTTTCTTTTATATAATTCCAACTTAAATAGGTGTAATCACCTGTATCTGTTTCTGTTATCAATTCGTCTTCTATAACTTTTTTGTCAGTAATGCCAAGAATTTCTTGAATTATTTGCATTGTCTGTCTTGTTCTAATTATTGGACTTGATATTAATTTATAATTTGAAAAATCACTTTCATGATCCAATATTCTATAAGCTATAGATTTTATTTGATCTATTCCCTTTAATGTTAACAATGAATTGCACCTTCCTTGTACAATTTTCTGTCTATTCAATAACGTTTCTCCATGTCTGCACAAAAACCAAGCCATGTCTTATACTAGTTTAAACTTAATAAGCAAATAATATACAACAACGAAAATTTGTCAAGGAGTAAATCAATATTCTGGGTAAATAAATGAAATGGTGATCCCTACGGGATTTGAACCCATGTTGCCAGGATGAAAACCTAGTGTCCTAACCGCTAGACTAAGGGACCACACACCTCTATTATAGAATAAGTTATTTATAAGTCAATAAATAAGTAATAAAAATTATTTTATTTTTTAATTTTTATAATTTTATAAATTTTGTAAAATACACAAGTGAGTATTATGTATGGTATGAATAATAATAAATTCAAAAGCATATCAAATACTTTTTGTGAGAATATTATTAAATTCTTAAGAGCCTTATAAAATGAGGAATTTACATCCCACTCGCTGTTTAAAAGTACTCTTGGATTTATAACGACATTTACAGTTGTTAGATCAATATCATCTTTAATATTTTTATTTGTTTTTAGATAATTATCCAATTGATTTTGAACATTTGTTAATTCTCTATCAATTTTTAATATATCATCAACTTTGTCACTCTTTTTTAATAATTCTCTCAATCTATCTCTTCTCAATGATAAATTTTTTATAGTGTTTTCATTATCGTTATACTGCTTTGTAACATTTGTTATTGAGAAATTTTCATTTATAATTTTACCTTCTGTTTTAATAACATTATTTATAAAATTATCTACTTTTTCTGATGGTATTTTTATAACTATGTTATATCCAATCTTATCGGATATGTAGAATGAATTTATGTTATTTATTGTACCATTAATTAATTTTGTCTCTTGCTCTATTTTATTTTTAGTTTTTTCAGAGTTTTTGGATTCAATTTCAATATGATTGCTTTGTATAAAATTAGAATCAGAACTAGAATAACTGGCGGATTCATAGCTTGCTGTTTTATATGACAATGATACTGCACTATTTCTTGATCTGACAAAATTATCGTTATCTTTATTTTTGTTTATACATAAGCATAAAATAATTATTATAAGTAATATATGTATTGAGTAAGCCTTTAAAAGATTCATTAGCAAAAAAATTATTATTATCAGTATTAATTGAATAATTATTAAATAATTTTGTCAAACAAAATAAAAACCTGATGTGTAAATATTGACAATTATTTATATGATTGGTGTGTTTATGAATGAATTTTGATGAATCTATGTACTTTTTATATTTTTTATTTTGACACATTTATCGTTGTGAACTTTAATTTAAAAATTTAATTTTTATCAATTAACAAGTTCACTTAAATAAATGAATTGGAAATTAAATATATAACTTAATCATCCAATTTTAACGCGCTTAAGAAGACGCTTTGTGGGATTTCAACGTTTCCTATGTTTTGCATTTTTTTCTTACCTTTTTTTTGTTTTTCTAGTAACTTTCTTTTTCTAGAAATATCACCGCCGTAACATTTTGCTAAAACATCTTTTCTATACGCTTGTATCGTCTCTCTTGCTATTATTCTATTTCCAATTCCTGCTTGTATAGCAACTTTTATCATTTGTTTTGGGATTAAGTCTTTTAGTTTTGAGCACATTGCTCTACCTCTGGACTCCGCATGGCTTCTATGCAAAATCATAGATAAAGCATCAACAACTTCACCATTTATAAACATTGTTAGTTTTATTAAATCACCTTCTTGGTAATCTGTAACTTCCCAATCAAAACTAGCATATCCACTGGAATATGATTTCAATTTATCATAAAAATCATAAATTATTTCATTCAATGGCAATTTATATACGACCATTGCTCTATTTCCAACGTATGTTAAATTCTCTTGAATACCTCTTCTATCGGTACATAGTTTTAATATATCTCCCAAATACTCATCAGGTGTCATTATTGTGGCTTTAACCCAAGGTTCTTCAATCCTTTGAATGTATTGTTGTTCTGGAAGATCTGCTGGATTGTGTACTTCTAAATAATCTTTTCCCTCGTCAAATTTAAATCCTTTTGTTGTATTTGTATAAACTCTATATATAACCGATGGAGCTGTTGTAATTAAGTTTAAATCAAATTCTCTTTCTAATCTTTCTTGAATTATTTCAAGATGTAATAGTCCTAAAAAGCCACATCTAAAACCAAATCCCAATGCTGAAGAAGTTTCTGGTTCAAATTCGAAACTAGCATCATTTAAATGTAATTTTGCCAAAGACTCTTTGAATAAATCGTAATCACTTGAATCTATTGGATAAAAACCACAAAATACAACTGGTTTATTTGCTTTAAAACCTTTTAATGGTAGAGTTGTCTCATCATTATGCATTACAATTGTATCACCAATATTACAATCAGCAACTTGCTTAATCTGTCCCGTGATAAAACCAACTTCTCCAGCTGTTAGTTCTGAGACATTTTCTTTTTTAGGTGTAAAAATACCGATAGTGTCAACTTGATATTCTGCTTTAGTTGACATCATTTTTATTTTATCACCTCTTTTTAATTTTCCATCTATCATTCTTATGAGAACTATAACACCTAGATATGGATCATACCAACTGTCTATAAGTAAAGCTTTTGTTTTTCCATTAATATTGCCAACTGGCGCTCTTAAATACATAACAACAGCTTCAAGTATATCTTTTACACCTTCGCCAGTCTTTGCTGATGCTTTTATAGCTTGGCTCGCATCAATTCCTAAAATTTCTTCAATTTGTTGTTTTGTTTTTTCTGGATCAGCTGATGGTAAATCAACTTTATTTAATACTGGTACTATATCATGATTATTATCAATAGCATGATAGGCATTTGCCAATGTTTGCGCTTCTACACCTTGTGTTGCATCAACTAATAATAATGAACCTTCACATGCCGCAAGACATCTATTTACTTCATACGCAAAATCAACATGTCCTGGTGTATCCATCAAATTTAATATATAGGTTTCACCATCATCTGCTTTGTATTTCAATCTTACAGTTTGAGCTTTTATCGTTATTCCTTTTTCTTTTTCAATATCCATTGAATCGAGTATTCTGTCTTCCTTCTCTCTTTCTGTTACACCACCACAAAATTCTATTATTCTATCCGCTAATGTTGATTTTCCATGATCTATATGTGCTATTATTGCAAAATTTCTTATTTTATTTATGTCTGTAGCCATAATTATGTACTAAAAATTATAAAATTGGTATAACATTTTCACGAATTTTAAAACATTTTTTTATTAAAAACAATGAAAAAATACCAAGTTGGTGATTAACAGAGACTAATATTATTGAATTTAAAATCGAAAAATGATGGTATTATGCGGATTAATATATGTATTATTATTAATTTGGGTAAACTAACCTAAGCAAGGTTAAAATGTGTTAATACCATGTGATTTAAACTTGTTATATGTTTATTGCTTAGTGTTGATCGTATCAATCAACACTACTGATGCATATTATAGTGAATTTTTATATATATTGAAAAATTCTTCACCTTTTAAACTTGCTCCACCAACTAAAACACCATCGACTGATTTTAGTTTTGAGATACCGTCAATATTCGAAGATTTTACGGAACCGCCGTATAAAACTTTAATATTTTTTATTCCAAACTCTTTTGCAACTACTGATTTAATATGTGAATTAATTTCTTCTATATCATCTAGAGAAGGAACTTTTCCTGTACCTATAGCCCAAACTGGTTCATAAGCTATTATTGCTTTATTTAAATCTATGTCTTTTACGGATTCAATAACCTGTTTTTCAATAAATTCCAATTGCTTTTTTGCTTCCCTTATTTCTAGAGATTCACCAACGCAAATTAATGGTGTCAATGAATTTTTTATTGCATTAACAGATTTTTTAGCAACTAGATCATTTGTTTCTTTCTCGTATTCTCTTCTTTCGGAATGACCAACTATAACAAATTTGCATCCAAATTCATTTAAGAATAAAGGACTTGTGTTACCGGTGAACGCTCCTTTATCTTCATAATGACAATCCTGACCACCGATTGAAACTTTCAATTTATCTGTTTTTTTGTTATATTCTTCTGCTAATTTCGATGCATAATCAATATAGATCGATGGAACACATATCAGAATTGTTGGAACTTCTTTTATTATATTATTCTTTTCAAAGTCAATTGCTTTTTCAAAAAAGTCTTTAAACCATACATTTAAGTCATTTTTTGAACCATTCATTTTCCAATTTCCAGCTAGAACTGAAATCATATTATGATATTTTTTTTATTAAACTAGCATAATATATAAATATTTATTACTTAAAATTCAATTATTATTGAGTATTAATACAATCATAATATATGTTTGCCTTTTGATTAAATTCTTTTTATATAGCTTTTTTATCATAAATTACATACGGCTTTGTATTTACTGATATGAAACCGAAAAATTAAAATTTTGTAAAATTTATGTAATTTTCAAGTCAGTAAATACACACAATATAAAATTATAATCTTAAGCCTATAATCTTATATAAACATTAACTGGCATACCTTGTTTTAGATAGTTGTCAAAATTGTCAATTGTTACTTTTACTTTGTAAACTAAATCACTCCTTAGTGTTTCGGTCTCAATTGTTTTTGGTGTAAATTCTGCTGTATTTGAAATGTAACTTACGTGTCCAATATATCTTTTTGATTTTGAATTTGAATAAACTTCAACTTCATCACCAATTTTTACTTTGTCTAAGTGTGAGCCATCTATATATGTTTTAACATACATTTTATCATTTAATGATAGCATATATATTGTATTTCCAGCTCCAACCATAGCTCCTTCGTCTTGAGCTTTGATCAAGATTATACCATCTGATGGCGCATATAAATTACAATCATTATAAGCTATTTTTGCTTCTTCGTTTTTGGCAATTGCATATGAGTAGTTTGCTTCAACTTCTCTTTTATTTGACAATATATTATCACATTCTTGTTTTGAGATCAGATTTCTATTACATAGAGTTATATTTCTTTTGTAGTATAAGTCTGTATTATATTTTTTTGCTTCAACTACTTTAACCTGAGCTTCTGCTTGTTTTAATTTATTTGCTATCTGATCGTCTTCTAACTTAGCTAATAGATCGCCTTTTTTAATAACATCTCCTTCATCTACTATTAAGTCTTTAATTCTTCCTCCAACTCTAAATGATAAGTTAACTTGTCTTATATCAACGTTACCATATAATTTCAATATTCCTTTGTTTCTATATACTTCATTATAGTATTTATAACCAACGAAGCCAAGAGCCAGAAGAATTAATAAAAATAAAAAAGCAATTACGTTATTTTTTTTCATAATATTTACCTAAATTTTACCACCAACAGATTTATACAAACTAATATAGTCAATAATTAATTGAGTTTTTGAGGATACTAAATCAATTTCTCTTTGTATTAATTTTTGTTTTAGTTCTAATAATTCAGTGTTGGAAATTAAATTATTTTTATATCTGATTTTGTTACTATTAAAGTTTTTCAATTCCATTGAATAATTTTCGTTGTTTTTTGTGTTTATATCAAAATCATAAACCATTCCTTGGAGACTATCATTTATTTCCTTTATTGCCTGCAATGATACTTTTTTATATGTCTCAAGCATTTGAATATATCTTTCATTCATCATTTTTAAATTAGCTTTTTTCTTGCCACCAACAAAAAGGCTTTGGCTGCAGCCAGCTATGATATCTTTTATAGCATTTGATAAACTGAAGAAACCGCCGCTTGCAATATTATTGAAAATTACACTTCCACTTATGTTAAATGTTGGTAAAAATTCTTTTCTTGCTACTTTTATATCTATATTAGCTTTTTCTAATTCTTTTTCACTACTTAAAACGTCCGGTCTATTGAAAATAACATCTGATGAAAACTCTTGTTCAACATTAAACTTTATGTTTAAATTGTACAAATCTATGAATTTTAGTCCTTTTGTATCATTTGGGTTGTTACCTATTAGGACTGCTAGTTGTGTTAACAGTACATTTTTGTTTTTTAAAAGCTCAATTTTCTTGTTTTCAACAATTTTTAGTTCCTCTTTGTATGAATTTAATTTATCTTCTGAAATTAATTTATTCTCAAATCTTATTCTGGCATTTCTTAATATACTTTTTTTGATTAAAATGAGTTCATTTGTTAAATCTATGATTTTATTTAATTTAACTATATTAAAATATAACGAACTTAATTCAGAAACGTACAATATATATGATGCATTACGTTGTAATTCATATGCTTCTAATTGTTTTTTTGTTGATTGAGTTTTGTTCCTATTTTTGCCAAATAAATCTAATTCATAGTTAACGCTTAATGGTAACATTAAACCATCAAAATTTACTTTTGTATCTTTATTTAATGGCATATCCTTGAAATTTGCATAAATCAATGATGTAGAGACACTTGGTAATTCAGAGCCAAATGTATATTTTGTAAATTCCTTATATTCTCTTACCTTTGATTCTATAATATTTAGGTCGTTGTTATTTTCTATACCATACAGTATATAATTACTTAAAAATGGGTCATTAAAGTTATCCCACCATCTGTAGTTTATGATATCTAATTTTTTACCTTCATCACTCAAACAGATGTTCTTTTTATCATGTGCATAAGACGTTATGCTAAATAAAATAAACAAAAAAGCCAAAAACTTTCTCATAGTAAATCCAATATTAGTTGAGTTGTAATGTAACTCATTCAAAATAATTTTCACATAATATTTTTAATAATCAATATTTATGTAATTTTAACATAGATTTAAGTTTGTATTTAATGATAATATTTCTAGTTAATTGTCATAAATATGATAAAATAAGTTATTACCTTTGGAAATAATTGTTACATTTTTAAGCTTATAAAATTATTGTATTAGAGTCTATTAAAAGTATGTCATATTTATTTTTATAAACTACATCGGTTTTTGAATTTTAATCACAAATATAAATAACAAAATTTTTTTGCATAAAGCTTGTAATAAAATATCAAAAAACTTGTTTAAACTTGTTGATATTATAAAAATTAATTCTATAATTAACACAGTTAATGTATTGTAGGGTTTGTAGCTCAGGTGGTTAGAGCGCTGCTCTGATAAAGCAGAGGTCGACGGTCCGACTCCGTCCAGACCCACCATTTTTCTTTCGAGGTGAGTATTTTTTCAAAAATAGGTATCATAAATAACACAGATGAAGCGATAGTCTTAGATAATCTCGAGTATTCTGTTATAGATGGTAATATGCCTTTGAAAAATTTTAATAAGTTAAAGTCCTATAAAGATTATAATTATCTTTTTCTTTACGACAACAAAAATTTGTATTTAAAAGATTTTTCTATTAATATACCATCAATATATGTTGATTTTACCAGCGGAAGTATTGATTATAGAAGAAGGACGAGTGGAGTTAAACAGGAAATATTAAGAGCTGTTGGTTTTGAAAAGGATAAAAAATTGAATTTGTTAGATGCAACAGCAGGACTGTGTAAAGATAGTTTTATCTTCGCTACTAATGGTATGAATGTACTTGCTATAGAACAAAATCCGCTAATATATAACATAGTGATTAATGCGTTAAACAATGCAAAACTTAATTGCATAACATCTAATATAGTTAAAAATATAAATTTAATAAATATGAATAGTGTCGATTTTCTGAGTGTCAATGACTATGAATTTGATTGTATTTATTTAGATCCCATGTTTCCACAGAAAAATAAGACTAGCTTATGTAAAAAGGAGATGCAAGTTTTTCATAATTTGGCTTTTTATGGAGATAATGAAGAATTATTTGAGTTATCAATGTTGAGAACAAGGAATAGAGTTGTTGTAAAGAGAATGATAAAAAATGAGTATATAATTAATAGAAGACCAAATTATCAGATACTCGGTAAAACGATAAGATATGATATTTATTTAAAAAATTAATATATAATGGGTTAATATGAAACTATTGTTGATATTGTTTTTTTTGTGTGGTTGTTTTCCATTAACAAATGTATCAATAAATAAATTGCAGTATAAACAATCAATG